>QJWF01000124.1 GCA_003235435.1 Nitrosomonadales bacterium | reverse complement strand
AGAGAGATTTTCATTCTGATGGCTGGCGATCCTGATTACACCGATCTTGCTTTCTCTGTAGCCCAAAATCTGTCCATTATCGGGTTCGATCATCGCTTCGCCAATGTGGTAGACGGCCAGTTGGGTTCCCTCCCTCAATTGGGAGCGGCGACCGGCCTTCAAGATCAGCGAAGATCCGTCAACAGACAGCAGTTTTCCCTGAAAAGGCATGCTGCCAAGTTTGCGGATGACTTTCTCGGTAGCCTTGGCTAGTGCATCTCGCAATGCGCCGTCGCGCAGATTCGGATCAAATGAGGATTTTGCTCCAAGGCCCAAAGCGCCGGTTGTGGTTTTGCGGTATTCTCCGGCGCCGGACTCCGCCACCAATGGCTTGCCTGTGGCGATATCGACCAAGGCGTAATCCACTGTGACCCGTGCCACGGTGGATTTTTTCTGGAATACGATGGCGTCTACGCCTTCTTCGACCTCAGAATATGCAGTGATAGCACCGGATAGTCGGTAATCGAGCGCATCAAAACCGCTGTCGGCGTCTTTTTTTCCGATTTTGAGGACGCCGGAGCGCTGCAGTGATTTGAATTTATCGGCTTCTTTCAGCGCGTTTTCATCAAGCAGTATGGTTTTAAGTCCTGCTGTTTCCAACTGTGTTCTGAGGATAGTCGCTGCCGCTTCGCCCACACCGGTTACTTTTGCGGGAGCCTTGTTGTCGAACTGGACGATACCTATGGTGTATTGCGGGCCGGTATAAGCAGCACCAGCGCTTTCCAGTTGCCTTGTTTCCCCGGACCAAGTGGTGTCATCTTTTGCCTTGCCGGTCATGTGGGTGGTGCAGGAGCTGGCGAAGAACATCAAGGATGTGAGAATGATGGCAGTAATGTTACGCGTCATAGTTTTTTTTCTCCTTAGTGAAGATTCGTCCAGCCTGACGGGAGTGTGAGTTGCAGGCGTTGATAATACTCGGAAACGGCTCCTTGCATTGGTTTGCCTACAGACCTGTCCAATACACTGCCGACCAGGCCGCCGATAATTTGAGTGCCGAACGAATCACTGCGCAGCGGCGAGAACGGCGCGCTGGCATTGCCGTCATAGCTCCAAACGGGTAACCATGCATCTGCGGTGTACATTGTAAAACTGGCGGATACTTCGTTGTAAGATAATAAAACAGCACTGAAATTTTTCAAACTGCCGGTCATGATTGCTTCTACATTTAATCCGGCTGCGATTTTTGGGAGGTCAGTTTCGGTAATCTGACCTCCAAGGGAAATTCCGAAAAGGTTGGCCAGCTGCTGGTCGGTCTGCTCGATCGACTTTGGAGCATAGCCTTTTTGTTGCAGCAAGGCGACCATCTCCTCGCGCATGTACAGAGCGCCGGTTACAGAGTTGGTTTGGTTGTCCAATGGCATTACGGCTATGGTTTTGCCGTTGGAATTAACCTTGACTGGAGCTGAGCCCGCACAGCCACTGACGAAAGCAATGGCGATGAAAACCCACATCGTGGAAGACAATCTGAACATTGGCATGATGAGGTTCCCTGAGCAGGGAATAATCAGGAGCGCAGGGATGTGTCTTCGCTATTCTGTGCCTGTTGTTCAACAGTGTACAGAACGGCAGCTTTGACCCTCGATGACAGATTGAGTTTGGTCAGAATATGGCGAACATGCTGTTTTACCGTGTCATAACTGATCGACAAGGTTTGAGCGATGGCCTTGTTGCTTTCGCCGCGCGAAAGCAACTGCAAGATTTCCCGTTCACGGTCTGTGAGTAACTTTAGAGAGTGCTTGGGCTCTTCGCCAGGCTGGTCGCCGCGTAAAATCTCTATCATTTTGATAGTCATGGCAGGTGCGACGACCAGTTCGCCGGCTGCAACCCGACGGATTGCATCAACAACTTCGTCGGGCGCCATGTCTTTTAGCAGATAGCCGCGAACACCAGCACGTATCGCTTTGGCAAGGTCGACTTCTGAATCGCTCATGGTCAATACAACGGCTGGTATCGAGCAACCTTCCTTGCGGATTTCCTCGAGCATTGCCAATCCGTCCAGCGGTTTCATGCGCAGATCAATGATCAGCAGATCCGGTTGCTCCTTCAATAATTCGCGCAATCCTTCGATACTGCCGGTTGCTCCGATTACAGCGAAGCCGTAACAATTCGCCAGCAATTCGCTTAATCCGGTCCGGCAAAGGTTCTGATCATCAACCAGAACAACTTTTAAACTGTCACCCATTTGCCGCTCTCCAATTTGAACCTGGTTCAGGAAATGTTAATTTTACCCGAGTGCCGAAACCCTTCGAGCTTTCCACCGTGATTTCACCGTTGATGCGTTGTGCACGCTCACGCATGATTATCATGCCATAGTGGCCTTCTGCGGGAACAAAAGCGCATCCGCCGCTCCCGTTGTCTTCTATGGTAAAGACATAATTGTTGCCGGAAAATTCCGCGATAAGACGTGCATGAGTCGCTTCAGAATGTGTTGCAATATTGGCCAGTGCTTCCTGAACGATGTGATAGACCTGCATTTCGTATTCCAGGGGCAATTCCAGATTCGAAACGCGGTTGATGTATTCCAGCTTAATCTCGTTGCGATTGCAGAATTGCGCAATCAGATTTTGCAAGGCATGAAGCAACCCGGATGGGTCCATCGAGCAGCGAAAATCCGTAATTAGTTCGCGGACAGTCTTTTGACTGTTCTCCAGGGATTCATCAATATCGTGCGCATATTTGGTGACCATCAATTCATTGCGAGAGCGTATGGCCTCAAGTAACAAACTGGTTCGCATTCGCGTATAAACCAGCGATTGTGCCAATGAGTCATGGATCTCATTGGCGATAGCATGACGCTCGGCGATAAGGTCGGCACGCTTGTCTTCCCGAAGGGATCTGTTATGTTCAATGACAGAGCCAAGCAGGCGCGAGAACGCCAATACCGTCTTTGATGTGCGTTCGAATGGACCTTGTGTTTCGCTGAAAAACAGCGTGAGAAATCCAAAAGGCTTTTTCGGTGCAGTATGGCGTTCAATTGTGGCTGAAATCAGGGAATGGAACTGATACCCCGCATAGTGGCAATCCTGCGGAGTCTTGCATGCGCGCAAGTTGGCAGAATAAATACCGCGGACATTGAAAGCCTTGTTGCATGCTTCGCAAGATGAATCTAAGGCGTTTTCTGCTTCGAGGAGCGTTGCAGGCAGGCCGGCGGAACTGATCAATTGCAGCGATTGCCCGTGTGGGGAAAGCAGCCTGATAATTCCGCAGCTGGCGTTGACGCATTCGATCAGGTTTTCAAGCATTTCTTCCAGCAGCGATTTTAAGTGGCCGTTTTGGTGGACTGAAGGGGCAAAAACATCGAGCGCCACCACTCCCTCTCCTTTTTGGGGGAGAGTAGAATCCGGATCATTTTTCCATGCGTACCCGGCGGAAACAGGATCCTTATCCTTGGCCGAACTGGTTTTCTTACCCATAACTGACTCAACAAGCTAAGATTCTTCGATAAATTCCTGAGTTAGATATGAAGGCTCAAGTAGGACCGGATGCTAATTATCCGATCCGAGTAAGCTGAAGTCGCATGCATAACGATGTAGCGGGCAGTTATTGAAATCCTTCAAGCTAACATGCAGGAGAGTATACCCCTCATTCGGGTTATATGGATGCTAACCCATTATAGTTATAGACCTCAAAACTGCCAATCGATGAACGTGATAATTAACCTTTTTCTATCCCGAATTGATGCGGGGGGTGTTAGGCCTCTCAACGCAAACTCTCCGCTGGACTGTCGGCCCTGCCAGGGTCTATCATCACGGCATTCATCATTCGAACCCAGTCTGGTTTTTGGAGCACGACATGCAACATTTGACACCCAAGCAAGCTTTTGAATTTTTGAGAGATAATCCCGAAGCAGTATTTGTCGATGTGCGCAGCGAGATGGAGCACATGTTTGTGGGCCATCCAGAAGGTTCTATCCTGATCCCATGGGTCGATGGTCCCGACTGGGACATCAATCCTCATTTCGTCTCCCATGTGAAAAAGGCGGCCAGTGTGAATCGACCTGTGGTGCTGATTTGCCGCTCCGGTCGTCGTTCTGTGGATGCGGGACTGGCTTTGGAAAAAGCCGGGCTAACGGATGTTTACAACGTGTTGCACGGTTTTGAGGGCGACCTTGATGACGGGCATCACCGGAATTCTCACAACGGATGGCGCTTTGAAGGCCTGCCCTGGGCACAAACATGATTCACTGGCCCGCAGGGGAGTGGCTTTGCATTGAGCAATACGGCACAAGATGCGACAGCCACAGAGTGTTCCTTGATCATGCTGCAGGTTCGATTAGACCAAGAATGGCTACTTGCGAAAGTTTCTTC
>QJWF01000027.1 GCA_003235435.1 Nitrosomonadales bacterium | reverse complement strand
GCGCGATGCACTTCGATAACCACGATCGAACGTGCTGAATCCACCAGCAGTATTTTGCCGCCTGATTCCCTTGCCTGGAGATAATGGGCTTCGGGAAAGCCCTCAGGGACTTGCGCGATCCCGGCGTGCGAAATTAGTGCAATGCTCGCAAAGCAGATTGACACCAGGAATTCAAGCATTCCTGCCAGGTGTCGACTTCGATTTTTTTCCGGCATGGGATGTTTGGAATGGTTTTACTTATTCAAAGGCGAAACATGCATTGCCTTGGAAACGATATCGCGTGTCAGGTGCGGGGCGAACAGTTCGATGAAGTCGTAGATATAGCCACGCAGGTATTCATTCTGTCGCAGAGCGATGCGCGTGGTGCTGGGCTTGAACAGGTGTGCAGCATCCATCATGCGCAACTGTTTGTCACGCTCCGGAATGAAAGACATCTTTGCGAGTATGCCGACGCCCAGCCCCAGTTCCACATAAGTCTTGATCACATCCGCATCGATCGCTGTCAGCGCGATGATGGGCTGGATATTGGCTGCCTCGAATGCGGCATTGATCTTGCTGCGTCCTGCAAATGCAAAATCGTAGGTGATGATGGGATATTTTGCGAGCTTGGCCAGCGACAGTTTCTTCTCTGCCAGCAAGGGATGATGCAACGGAGCGATCACACAGTGATTCCATTCATAGCAGGGCAGGGTGACCAGTTCGTCGTATAGCGCCAGGCTTTCAGTCGCGATACCGATGTCGGCTTCGCCGCTCAGGACCTGTTCGGCGATCTGGGTCGGGCTGCCCTGGTGCAGTCCCAGTTTCACGCCGGGATAGCGCTTGATGAATTGCTCGACCGTCGGAGGCAACGCGTAACGAGCCTGAGTGTGTGTGGTGGCGATGGTGAGGCTGCCGCTGTTTTGCGAGTGGAATTCCTCGGCGACCTGCTTCAGGTTGCCGGCATCGCGAAGCATGCGCTGCGAGATGGCCAGCACCGATTTTCCCGGTTCGGTGATCGCGACGATGCGTTTGCCGTTGCGCACGAAAATCTCGATCCCCAACTCCTCTTCCAGTAATTTTATCTGTTTGCTGATGCCGGGTTGCGACGTGTAAAGCGCGCTGGCGGCTTCGGAGATATTCAATCCCTGGCGCACGATCTCGTTAAGGAAACGCAGTTGTTGCAAGTTCATGGTGACCCCATCGATATGGTTATTGGTTATAAGATACTAACATAAAAGTATTTGTGGATATAAAGTGTTCCACCTAGAATCTGCCACATGAATTCCAGCGGGTGGCAGCAATATGGATGGCATGTACACATTATCAGGCTTTGTGGTCGGGCTGGTGGTCGGCGTCACCGGAGTGGGCGGCGGGTCCCTGATGACGCCGTTGCTGGTGCTGCTGTTTGGCGTTTCTCCGGCCACTGCGGTCGGAACCGACCTGCTGTATGCCTCTTTGACCAAGACTCTGGGCGGATGGGTGCATGGACAGCGCGGCACGGTGGATTGGAAAGTGATGGGTTTGCTCAGTCTGGGCAGTCTGCCTGCAGCCGTGTTCACTATCGCACTGCTGAAATACCTGGCGATGGATGAAAAGACTTTGAGCGGTCTGGTGACCGGCGTGCTGAGCGTGGCGCTGATACTGACGGCTACCGCGCTGTTGTTGAAGGGCCGCGTCAGAAAGCTCGCGCAACGCAGGGACGGTACGGATCACGGACTGCATCACAGCCATCTTGACGCCGCTACGATCGCTACCGGCTTCATCGTCGGAACACTGGTGACGGTCTCCTCGGTGGGCGCGGGTGTGCTGGGCACGGTTGCGCTGTTGTTCTTGTACCCGCGCATGCAAGCGGTAAAAGTCGTGGGTACCGACATCGTGCATGCAGTTCCGCTCACAGCGGTAGCGGGGATGGGACATCTGGCATTGGGCACCGTTGACGTCGTGCTGCTGGGCAGTCTGCTGCTGGGTTCATTGCCGGGAATCTATATTGGCAGTCATCTGGGTGCCAGAGTACCTGAGGCCGTATTGCGCCCGGTACTTGCGTTCATGCTGCTGATCATCGGGACCAGAATGGTTCTGTACTGAAAGGGATAATTGTTTACTAGTTGCGCAAGGAGATATGCAATGAGCACCGACACACAGGATTTATCCGATCTGGAAGAGATAGACCGTCTCGAACAGGCGATCCAGGCTTTCATCGAGGGCCGTATCGATTCTGATCGCTTTACCGCCGTGCGGCTGCAGCAGGGCGTGTATGGCCAGCGCCAGGAAGGTGTGAACATGCTGCGCATCAAGATACCCGGCGGGCGTCTGAATGCCGACCAGATAGACGCGATCGCCGACGTGGCGGAAACCTATTCACAGCGCGGCATCGCGCATGTGACCACGCGCCAGTCGATTCAGGTACATTTCATTCCGCTGGCGAAAATGCCCAGTGCGATGCGCCGCTTGGCGCATGTCAACATGACATCGCGCGAGGCATGCGGCAACACCGTGCGCAATATGTCCGCTTGCGCATTGTCCGGCGTGTGCCCCAAGGAACATGTAGACGTGGCGGCGCATATCGACGGCGCCACCCGGCATTTCCTGCGCAATCCGCTGAATCAGCAGATGCCGCGCAAGTTCAAGATCAGTTTCTCCGCCTGCGAGTCGGATTGCGCTCAGTCACTGCTGCACGATGCGGGCGTGATCGCCATCAAGAAGGACGGACAACCGGGTTTCAAGGTCAGGGCAGGCGGCGGATTGGGTCACAAGCCCCGCGAATCCATCGTGGTTGAGGAGTTCATCCCCGAGCGCGAGTTGCTGTTCTCGCTGGAGGCGCTGGTGACACTGCACAACAAATATTCTGACCGCACCAAACGTGCAAAGTCACGCCTCAAATTCCTGGTAGAAAGGTTCGGCGTGGACGGCTTCCTGGAAAAATACCGCGAGGAATTCGAGCGTACCAAACAGGCGCTTGCCGACCAGCCTTATCCAAGGGGCGAATGGCGTGAGCAGACCGGCCAGCAGGCTCCCGGGTCGGGTGCTGTCCGCCGGTTGTTTGCCCAGCGCCAGGCGGGCCTGTTCGTGCTTCCGGTTGTGCTGCCGATCGGTGAGGTTTCTTCACCCCAACTGCACGGCATTGCCGCGCTGTTGCGCGCAAACGGTCTGAATGAAGTGCATACCACCCAGGACCAGAACCTGATCATCCTCAACGTGCCGCAGGAAAAGTTGTCCGATCTGCGCAACGGTCTAGCGAGTCTGGGACTGCATGAACCGGCTACAGGTGACAATGTGGTGGCCTGCCCCGGAACTTCTACTTGCCGGTTGGGAATCACTGCCAGCACCGTGGTTGCCCCGATGTTGAGCGGCGGAAAGGCCGATCTGCGCTTCCGTGTGTCGGGTTGCCATAACGGTTGCGCACAACCCGAGACCGGCGACATCGGCATCTACGGAGAAGGCAAACGCATGCACGGCAAGCTGGTGCCCCATTACCAGATGTACTTCGGGGGCGACGGGACTGGCGGCGGAAAACTGGCCCTGAAAGGCCCGTCGTTGCCGGTGGCGCGCGTCAAGCAGGCGATAGCCCGCGTGCAGCAAGCCCACCTTGAAAGCGGCGAATCCAGTTTTTTTGCATGGGTACACGCGCAGCAGCCTGACTACTTCAGGCAATTGCTAGCCGATCTGGGCGAAGTGAAGGCCGATGAATTGCACTCGGTGATGCAGGACTACGGTGAAGCAGCGGATTTCCGCGTTCTGCAACTGGGTGGCGGCGAATGTGCCGGCGCGTCGCAGGTGCTGATCGGTGCGAACTTCTTCGAGGCAGCTCATGAGCGCGAGTACCGCAACGCGTTGGTGTTCCAGCGCAAGTTTGATGAAGCAGCACAGTGCAATGAGGCGATCCTGCGTTTGCTCGGTTCGGGTGTGGCGCAATTGATGGGGGGTGCTCGCGAGGATGACCTGGGAAAGCTTGCCATCCAATTGCAGCAATTGCTGCCGGGAGAGATTGCCGATGGACTGGCGCGGGCGGCTGATGCTCTGTCGCAAGCGAATGAGATAAGTCACGAAGAACTTGCGATCATCAGCGCGACCGTGGATGACTGGACAGTGAAGGTTGCGGCATTCGCGATGAAACAGGATGCGCAGCTGGACTTGACCGAAGCTGCCGCAGGCCTATTGGTGTAAGAGATGCATATGCAACAGAAAATCGATCGGGTGATGGAAGTGCTGCAGCATGCCCTGCGCGATTTTTCGCCGGTATGCTTTGCCAACAGCCTGGGCGCGGAAGACATGGTGCTGACCGATATTATCGCAAGAAATCAACTGGACATTTCGATGTTCAGCCTGGATACCGGGCGCCTGCCGCAAGAAACTTATGACCTGATACAAGCAGTGCGCAGACA
>QJWF01000149.1 GCA_003235435.1 Nitrosomonadales bacterium | reverse complement strand
GAGCCCGGTCCGGGCTTCGAGTTTTTCGCGATAAACGACCTCAGTGTCAATGCGTTTGCGATGCCGGGCGGGTTTGTCGGCGTGAACAGCGGCTTGCTGCTTACCGTACAAAGCGAGTCTGAATTGGCAGCCGTGCTGAGCCATGAGATCGCACACGTCACCCAGCACCATCTTGCGCGAATGATAGCGGGACAGCAAGGGGAAGGCTTGGCGTCTATGGCCGCCCTCGCCGTGGCAATACTCGCCGCCCGCACCAGTCCTCAAGTCACTGAAGCCGCGATAGCCAGCGTACAGGCCCGCGCGATACAAAAACAGCTCGATTTCACACGTGCTAACGAGCAAGAAGCGGATCGCATCGGACTCGATATATTGCAAAAGTCGAATTTCAATATTCATGCCATGCCGGAATTCCTGGCCCGCCTGCAAAAGGCAACCCGGCTGCTTGACAACAATGCGCCGAACTATCTCCGTACCCACCCGATTACCACCGACCGCGTCGCAGACATAGAGAATCGCGTGCAGAAGCAGCCTTACCGTCTGGTTCCAGACAGCCTGGATTTTCAGCTGGTACGCACCAAACTAATCTCTTCGCAAAAGACAGCAACGGATGCCATCGCCTATTTCAGCGATGCGCTGGGCTCGCAAAAGCACGGCAATCCGATCGCACAGCGCTATGGGCTGGTGGGGGCGCTGTTGCGCAACAACGAGGTAGGCCGTGCAGCACAGGAGCTTGCAGCTCTGCGCAAACTGGCCGGATCCGCTCCGATGTCCAGATATGACGCAATGATAGAAACTCTTGCCGGTCACGTTAAACGCGCCGGAAACGACCCAGCGGCAACGCTGGCGTTCTACCGCACCGCGGTGCAGAACTTCCCGCAGCATCGTGCCCTGATTTACGACTACGCCGATCTGCTGATGCAAAACGGCCAGGCCGAAACTGCCACAAAACTGCTTGCAGAACAGATCACCCGCCACCCCAGCGACAACACGCTTTACGATCTTCAGGCCAGAGCCTATGCGATGCAAGGCAAGGTGCTTGAACAGCATCAGGCGCAAGCCTACAGCTATGCTTGGCAGGGCAAGCTGTACGCGGCTTTGGAACAATTGGAACTGGCGAAACAGGCGGGCGGGAGTTTTTACCAGTTGTCGATGGTAGAGAGCGACATACGCGAGTTGCGCGCAATGCTGGATGCACGCACCAAGCCATAGTCGCATTCATCGCATCCTTCAAACCTTCTTGATACGGGAATAAAAAAGCCCCTCTCGCGAGGGGCTTTGCTGTTGCTATTAAATCGTAGTTTTGGCAGGTTCCAGATTACAAGCAAGCCTTGGGCAGAATGTTCGGCGGAATCTGGTTTGCACCAGGCTGTGCTACGGTACCAATAGCAGGAGTACCGGAAACAACTGCTGCAACAGTCGTTTGGTCGTCGCCGGTACCGTCACCGTTCGCACAGGACCAGCTGCCGTCGTTCGGGTTATAGTACATGTGCACGCTCAAACCCGCGATCTTGTTGCTCGGGCCGGTTCCAACAGCTCCGAATTGCGATACGACGCTGAAGTCACCGCCGGCGGCGCCACCGGTACCGGTGCCCACGGATGCTACATATTTACCTGCTGTGATGCCGGCTACGCCATTGGTGCCGTCATCGATAAGGAAAGTGCCGGTCGAGGTGTACAGCTCGGTCAATGGCGTCTTGAAACCGTCCATCAACGTGAATGCCTCAGCAGCTTGCGCACGTGCGGTATAGTCGCCGTAGGCAGGGATCGCCACCGCAGCCAGGATACCGATGATCGCAACCACGATCATCAATTCGATCAGCGTGAAACCTTTTTGAATATTCTTCATGTGATGCTCCTTATGATGTAAAACACACACAGTGTGTGTCGCTGATATAGGGAGCAATAGACGTGCCAGTGTCGCCTGAAGAGCTTCCGAAACTGGACAAGAATGTCCAATCGTGAACGGCATTTATGCAATAGATTGATTAATAGAGATTATTATCAAACGCCTGGCCTAGGCAGAATCTCGTGCAATATTACAGTGAATATACCCCTGCTTATCAGGACCGTTTTCTATCGTCCAAACAATCCAAATCCGTCAGCTGACTGACGATTTTCGTCAGTATGGCGCCATATGAAAACGCTGCCAGTGAACAAGTTTTCCAGAGCTCAAGCAGCAGTCGAAGAGTGGTCACTAGGTTCCAAGATTGACTCCCGGGATCATGCCTAGTTCGACGTCGTCAATCTGTTCGGGGTGCAGGAATTGGAATGCATAGTCGAGATACACCTTTTCGCGGATGAAGATATCGAACAGATCCGGATCGACATGTCCACCAAGTTTGAAATTCCCAAGGATGGTCAGGGATTCTGTAAGCGATTTGCCTTTTTTGTAAGGTCTGTCCTTGGCGGTAAGTGCCTCGAAAATATCCGCGATGCCCATGACTCTGGCCTGAACCGACATCTGCTCGCGCGTCAGTCCGCGCGGGTAGCCTTTTCCATCCATGCGCTCGTGGTGCCCTCCGGCATATTCCGGGACGTTCTTGAGGTGTTTCGGCCAAGGCAGGGAATCCAGCATCTTTATCGTGACATCGATGTGATGGTTTATGGTTTCCCGTTCGGCCGCGGTTAGCGTGCCGGAACTTATGGTCAGGTTCTCCACTTCATCGTCATTCAGGAAATTGCATTCCTTCCCGTCGACGCCGAGCCATCTGTAAGAAGCTATCTGGCGCACGCGCTGCTGTTCCCCTTCGGACATCGACTCGCAACCGATGTTGCAATGCCGGAGAAATTCGCGGTCCTGGTCCAGTTGCGCGATCCGCGCTGCATGCTCTTGCTTTGCGGCATCAGAACGCCGTACATCCGAGCCCGCACCTGCAACTTCACGCAACATGGCGATCTCTGCATCGCGTTTAAGCACTTCGAAGCGCGTATCAAGCAAATGAATGCGGTCGAACAGGGTCTGCAGCTTGGTCGCCTTGTCCACCACATGCACCGGGGTGGTGATCTTGCCGCAGTCATGCAGCAAGCCGGCGATCTTGAGTTCCCTGCGGTCTTTTTCCGTCATCACGAAATCCTTGAGGGGACCTTGTTCGGTACGATTGACTGCTTCTGCAAGCATCATGGTCAAAGCCGGAACGCGGGCACAATGCCCCCCGGTATAGGCCGACTTGTCGTCGATTGCGGTATTTATCAGTTGTATGAAACCCTCAAACAGTTCTTCCAGCTGCACGATGAGGCGACCGAGGCGAGCGATTCGATTATCTGCTGATCATCTGCCGAAAATTCAACGATCTTGCCGTCTTCCTTGTCTTGCGCATTGATCAGCTGGAGTACGCCGATGACTTCATTCTCATGATTGAGCATCGGCACGGTCAGAAAGGATTTTGAATGGTAGCCTGTCTTGGTATCGAAATTCTTGGTGCCGGAAAAATCGAAGCCTTGCGCCATATAGGCGTCTGGGATATTTACCGTCTCGCCGGTCAAGGCCGCATGGCTCACCACCATGGCATGGTTTGGGTTACCCGCTTCATTGTACAGCCGGATCGGATAGAAGCTGATCGGTCCGCCGCTGGTGCCCCCCATGGCGGTCTTGAGCGTATCGTTGCGTAAAATCTCGAAGCGCAGAATCTGCTGATCCGGTTCGTAAAGATAAAGCGTCCCTGCATCCGCATTGGTTATGCGTTTTGCCGCAACCAGTATGGTCTCCAGCAGGCTGTTGATATCGTGCTGCCTGGACAGCGCAATGCCGATCTCGTTTAATTCCTTGAGTCGACGCAACAGGTAGTCGGAGGATTGCATGGGTGCACTTTATTACTTGATGCAAACGGCACGCACCTGATGCATATCGGTGATACCCTGCAGGACCTTTTCCATGCCGTCCTGCTTAAGCGTGTGCATGCCTTCATCCAGCGCTATAGCCAGCAATTCCGCAACGCGAGCGTGCTCTTGAATGGCTTTTTTAACGGGATCGCTGCCGATCAGCAGCTCATGCAATCCAACCCGTCCGCGATAGCCGGTGCCAGTACACTTGTCGCAGCCTACAGGAGAATAAAGGGTGAATTTTCCCTGTTTGTCGGCAAATAACTTCCCCCATTCGGCATAGAGTGCCTTCATCGCGGCAGCCGGGTCTTTCTTCCACGTTGCAGTATTGGTCAGTTCGGAACTGTACTCGGTAAGCAGCGCCTTGATCTCTTCGTTGGTCGCGACATGCGGTTTCTTGCAATCAGAACACAGGCGTTTCGCAAGGCGCTGAGCCAGTATACCCAACAGCGCATCGGAGAAATTGAAGGGATCCATGCCCATGTCCAGCAAGCGGATGATGGATTCCGGCGCGCTGTTGGTATGCAGGGTGGCGAACACAAGGTGTCCGGTCAGCGAAGCTTCGATACCTATGGAGACGGTTTCCTTGTCGCGCATCTCGCCGACCATGATCACATCAGGATCGGCACGCAGGAAAGCGCGCATGATGACGGCAAAATCGAGGCCTGCTTTCTTGTTGATCTGCACCTGCCGAAGCCCCTTCTGGGTGATTTCGACCGGATCTTCCGCGGTCCAGATCTTGGTGTCCGGTTTGTTGATGAACTTGAGGATGGAATGCAGCGTGGTGGTTTTACCTGAACCGGTCGGGCCGCACACGAAGAACAACCCATAAGGTTTGCTTACTGTAGCCTGGATCAACTCATTGTTTCTCGCGGAGAAGCCCATTTTCTCCAGCGGCAACGGCTCCCCGGAGGCGAGGATACGCATCACCACGTCTTCTACCCCGCCCTGGGAAGGTATCGTCGCAACGCGCAGTTCGATATCCAGCGGGCCGAACTTCTTGAACTTGATCTTGCCGTCCTGGGGCCTGCGCTTCTCGGAAATATCCAGATCGCACATGATCTTCAGGCGCGTCACCAGCGCATTGCGGTACGTGGAGGGAACCTCGATGTAATTGAGCAACGAACCGTCCTTGCGCACCCGGATCTGGGTCTTCGCCTTGCCTGGGCCGGGCTCGACATGTATGTCTGAGGCACCCATCCGGTAGGCATCGATGATGATCTTGTTGACCAATTTGACCAGTTCGTTGTCGGCAGCGGCACTGACATCTTCCTGGCTGGCGCCGGAAACTTCTTCTTCATCCCCGCCAAGGCTGGTCAGCAGATCATCCACTGATGAGTCATCGGCTACAAAGGCGCCGGTGCCGTCCACTGACGATTTCCCGCTGTAGAACAAGTCCAGGTACTGCGTGAACTCGCGCTGTGAGCAAACCAGGTAGTTCAGCCTGTGTTTCGGAAATATATTGTTGACTACCCGGGAAGCCTGGATCCGCTCCGGATCCGTGGTCAGTATCATCAATCCGTCCTGAGTCTCGTCTATCGGAATCCAGTGGCCGCTTTTGACGTATTCTCGCCTCAGGTTGCGCAACAGCTCCGCCGGTTTGATGCGATCAGCACGAAAAGGCTCGTAAGGCACACCGAAAAAACTTGACAGCGCCTTTCCCAAGGCAGCGCTACTGACCTGGAATTCGTCGATCAAAACATCCTCGATATCGATTCCTTTGCGTCGCGCTGTACGCGTTGCCAGTTCGAATTCAGCGGCAGATAACACTGCATCGGCAACCAGGTAGTCATATTTTGTTTTAGCCGTAGTGCTTTGCAGGCGCTGGCGCAACGCTACCGCCATGGTCTGCGCCAGCTCCCTGGCCCCTTCTTCGATCGAAGCGGCAAACGGGACACCTGCCTTGTTGTTGATGACCTGGATGACACCGATCAGATCATTGTTGGTAGCATCCAGAATTGGAACGACAAGCATCTGCTTGGTGCGATATCCGGTTCGCTTGTCCACTTCCTGCAAAAAACGCAAGTGCGGACTGTAATTCGCCAGTTCTTTTTCATCGTAAACATCTTTAATGTTGAGCAGCTTCTTTTTCATGGCTGCATAACCGGCGATGCTATGCTCAGCGATCGGCAACTTCAGATCCTTGAATGAATTCAGTCCGGTCTTCACTTTGGAAACAAGCGAAACATTATCTTCCCCGACCACATAAATGGTCAGGCGGTCTGCATTGAACAATATGCAGATGTCCTTGCTGACATCCAGCATGATTTCTTCCACATTGCCGGTGGCATGTATCTTGTTGGTGACATGATTGAGATTCTTGTTGAACTCAAGCTTGATGTTCATGTCACCTGCGCTGCCAGCAGGACTCTTGTTTGCCATTACAGTACTCATCTCTTACCCCCTGCCAATCTCGTCTAACCACAAGGAATCACGATCATCATGCCGGCTTGGGCGCCAGAACATTTGGCCAGCCCCCGCCGTTTATGTGTCATGTTGTAATTTGAATTCCGATTCAAAACATAACCCTGAAACAATTCATGCATCAGTGGATGCGTGACTCAAAAAACCTGCAATTCTCACGGTATTTATGCCGTTTATATCCAGCCAGCCGTTCGTCGACATTTGACAATCCAATGGAATGGCCGGTAGTCGCATCAGAACTCGAACTCCTGATTGTTCAGCAGCATCTGCGGCCGGATATCGCGAACACTCTCCTTTATCTCTTGCATGGTCTGTTCAAGTTCACCGGGCTTGAGATGCGTGATGAATACCTCCGCCTCGCGCTTGAATTTGGCTAGCTCCATGGAGAGCATACTGGGACACAGGTGTTTGGACAGCACTGCCAGATCCTTCTCGCTGTTGGAGAATGCCGACTCAATGATAAGGTAACGCAAATTGTCAATTTTGTTGACCACCTTCCACAGTGCATTATTGGTGGTGGTGTCACCGCTGAATACCAGGCTGGCGGCACCGCTGTCCAAATGGTAACCTACCGCTGGCACGACATGATTGGCAGGTATGGCGGTAATATTGCGCCCGTTCAGCACTACCGTCTTGCCAAGTTCTATCGACTGGTAAAGCATAGATGGATGTTGTGCGCTTGGAATTTCACTGAAATCAGGCCATATCTTCCAGTTAAAGATATGCTGCTTGAGTATTTCCAGCGTTTCTCCAATCGCGTAAATTGTTATCGGTTGCTGGCGCAACGTCCAAACGCTGTCGAGCAACATCGGAATGCATGCGATATGATCAAGGTGCGAGTGTGTGACGAAGATATGATCGATTGCGCACAGTTCGGCCAGGCTGAGCTCGCTCACGCCCGTGCCCGCATCGATCAACACGTCGTGATCTAGCAGAAACGAAGTGGTGCGCAGATTGCCACCAATTCCTCCGCTGCATCCCAGCACTCTTAATTTCATATTTCCTGTTTATCCTGAATCCATGTTTTGCTACTTGGTATCGAAAACGAACACCCCATCCCAATCCGCTGCCTGCGGATTTTTACGAAAATAGGCAATGCGCCTGATATAGATATGATACAGCGCGTTATCAGGCGACATGCGTTGCAGATTCATCAACTGCAATTCCGCCTGATCCCAGTCCTGCTTGCGATACAAGCGCCGCATTTCATGGAATAGCTTGATCTCTTCATGCATTTCATTGCTGACCTTTGCAACAGGTCCGACAGGTTCGTAAATCGCCACGGGCTTATCTTTACCTTTTACCCGCACGTGGTCAAGTTCGCGATAGACAAAGTCTTTCACGGCATTCCGGGTGTTCTCAC
>QJWF01000235.1 GCA_003235435.1 Nitrosomonadales bacterium | reverse complement strand
GAAGGCTAACATTCGCTTGCGAATGTTAAGTCCCAACGGGACGGGCCGGAGGCAAAGTAGGTCATCGTCAGACTCCTCATAAACACAAAAGCCCTCCCCGCGAGGGCTTTTGTGTTTATGGCGTTCGATAGTGAACTGCTTGAATTTTGACAGGACGCTTAAAAAAGTGGACATTTTGCGGGGGAAAAGTAAGTAATAGCTTTGACAAAGCAAGGTTCATTTCAGATAATGCGGCTCGTTTCAATGCATGTGTCACAATGGGTCGTTAGCTCAGTTGGTAGAGCAGTGGACTCTTAATCCATTGGTCGAAAGTTCGAGTCTTTCACGGCCCACCAAATAACCCTGACTTGGGAAGCTTCCAAACAATTTTCTTTCCTGCCATAACAAGACTTAGTTATGGCAACCGGTGACTGAAGCGCAAAGGGGATAGCAATATTCCATATCAGTCGTGGATTTTGCAAGCTGCTTGATTTATCATAATATCGTTTAAACCAGACTTGCACCATGCGGCAATAAATTCCATAGTAAAAATTCAGAGGCTTTGCTGAATCATAAAAAACATGGAATAAAAGGCCGCCCAGCCAGGTTGAGTCATTCCACTGGTTGAGCGATGTCTGGGTGGAAATAAAAAGGCGGCGAAGAAATACCAACAGGTCGCGTCGAAGAATATAAGTGATAAAGCATTCAAGCATGAGTTGGTGCATGCAGAGACTTCAAAGAATTGGCGGGTCTCCCCGCATTGCATTGCAGTGAATCTGGTCAGGTCCGGAAGGAAGCAGCCACAACTGCTTACTGCAAGTGCCGGGGGTAAGGCTCGCCTCCTTATTTTCAGAGCTAGGGCAATAATGTTAAAGCTGTGTATATCGACGCTCTTGTTTATGGCAACTCCGGCCTTTGCAGTTGATGGGGTTTACATCGAATATGGTCTAGGGAATATGGTTGAAATGTTCCGTGCAGGTGCGATTTTTAAGTGGGACCGGAGTTGGTTGAATGATGGAGAGTATCAAGTGACCGGTTTCTGGGAAACCTCACTGGGCCAGTGGCGCGGGTATAAGCCCGACGATAACAATCAGACCATTACCGAAGTTGCTGTTACTCCAGTGTTCCGGTTTGGATATAAGAATGTCGCGGGCATGGTGCCGTATCTTGAAGGCGGATTTATCGGAATGCATCTGATATCGCCAACCTTTATTTATACCAACCGGAAATTCGGCAGTTCATTCCAGTTCGGCAATCATATAGGCTTCGGAGTAAGATTTGGCGAGCATCGACAATTCGATCTTGGATATCGTTTCCAGCATCTGTCAAACGGCGATATCAAGAAGCCGAATCAAGGCATCAATTTCAGCCAGGCTCATTTTATTTATCATCTTTGATCGGATTTAATCTTGTCAGAAACTTCTGTTCTCGCGCGAAAATGGCGCCCCAAAAATTTCACCGAGCTTGCCGGGCAGGATCATGTTGTTCGCGCATTGAGCAATGCACTTGCTCAGAATCGATTACATCACGCATATCTGTTCACTGGTACCCGCGGAGTTGGCAAGACCACAATCGCAAGAATTTTTGCCAAGTCATTGAACTGCGCTACCGGAATCACTGCCTTGCCATGCGGTGAATGCAACGCATGCATGGAGATCGATAGCGGACGTTTCATAGATCTGATCGAGCTGGATGCAGCATCGAATACCCAAGTTGAAAATATGAGGGAGCTGCTTGAAAGCGCTCTGTATGCACCAAGCAGCGGACGCTTCAAGGTTTACATAATAGATGAAGTTCACATGCTTTCAAAATCAGCCTTTAATGCAATGTTGAAGACGCTGGAAGAACCTCCAAGCCATGTGAAATTCATTCTCGCCACGACTGACCCGCAGAAAATTCCCGTAACGGTATTGTCCCGCTGCTTGCAATTCAATCTGAAACAGCTGCCGCCTGCATTGATAGCAAAGTATCTTCAACATGTTTTGGAACAAGAGCATATTCCGTTCCAGCCGGGAGCCATTGCTTTGATCTCCCGAGCCGCGCAAGGGAGTATGCGCGATGCATTGAGTCTGCTCGATCAGGCAATAGCATTTGCTTCTGGAAATGTAGAGCAAGAAGTGGTGCGCACCATGCTCGGTGCTGTTGACCGTGGCTATTTGTTCGACTTGCTTGTGGCATTGCGAGATCAAAACGGCGCAGCGGTGCTTGATATTTCCGACGAAATGTCATTGCGCAGTCTGGCGTTTGACTCGGCTCTGCAGGAGCTGGCAACCTTGTTGCATCGTATCGCGCTGGCTCAGTCAGTACCGCAGGCTATTGCAGACGATGAACCGGAGCGCGATCGCCTGTTTGAATTGGCGAAGTCGTTTACGGCAGAAGAATTGCAATTGTGGTATCAGATTGCCATACATGGACGTGACGAAATCAATCTTGCGCCCGACGATTATGCCGGTTTTACCATGACGTTGCTGCGAATTCTGGCTTTTGCACCGACCAATGGCGATATACAGTCGACGGTGGCTTTACCTGTTGTCGTGAAGAAACGGGGTGTAAATCCATCGATGAAAACCGTCAAGGAGACCACTTCCGGAGAAGCTTCTTCAGCCAATCGGACTGCGCCTGTTCCGGGAGGAATAAATTCGATTTCGGGTGCTTCGAATGTAAGTGCTGCCAGTGCAAATGAGCCCACAAAGTTCGGTCAGGCCGATTGGGGGGTATTGCTCGAGAATTTGAATGTTCAGGGAATGGCGCAGCAGTTGGCAAAGAATTGCAGCCTGGAAAGTTTCACAGAACGACAGATCACTTTGTGCCTGCCTCATGAGCAAAAGCATCTGCAGTCTAACAAAATGGCAACCGAAAAATTACAGGCTTGCTTGAGCGAGTATTTTGCCAAACCTATTAAACTCAAAATTGTGCTTGGCGGAAATGCAGCGGATACCCCGGCAGTAATCGAACAGAAAACCAGGAAAATCAGGCAGCAACAAGCAAGTGATGCGATAGTTCAGGATGGTTTTGTGCGCGAAGCCCAGTCTGAACTGGATGCTACCCTGATAACGGAATCGATCAAGGGGGCAATTTAAACCGGTACTACAAGATCAGGGAGAAGAAATGATGAAAGGCGGATTGGGCGGAATGATGAAGCAGGCGCAAATGATGCAGCAGAACATGCTGAAGGTGCAGGCTGAATTGGCCGGAGTGGAAGTGGAAGGACAGGCGGGTTCGGGCCTAGTCAAGGTGACCATGACCTGTGCGCATGAGGTTCGGCGCGTATCGTTAAGCGATAATGTTTTATCGGATGACAAAGAAATGCTGGAAGATCTGATTGTGCTGGCAACCAACGATGCAATGAAAAAGGCAGAGGCCATCTCTCAGCAAAGAATGAGCGCTTTTACTTCCGGCATGGGCCTGCCACCCGGGATGAAGCTGCCTTTCTGATGATGCCTTCCCGTTTGGAGGATCTGATCGCTGCATTGCGCTGTTTGCCTGGCGTTGGCCCAAAATCGGCCCAGCGAATGGCGTACCATCTTTTGCAACGTGACCGTGACGGGGCGCTTGCTTTGGCGCATGCGCTTGAAGCTGCCACGGTTAACATCAAACATTGCGACAAATGCAATAATTTTTCCGAAGAGGAGGTCTGTGCATTGTGCTCCTCTCCCAAGCGCGATCGCAGTTTGCTTTGTGTTGTTGAAATGCCCGCCGATTTGCTGATGATGGAGCAGGCACAGTGCTACCGTGGCATGTATTTTGTGTTGATGGGCCGGCTGTCACCCCTTGACGGCATAGGAGCGAAAGAATTGCATCTTGACCGATTGGTCAGACGTGCACTGGAGTATCCTTGCGAAGTTATTTTGGCGACCAATTTCACGGTCGAAGGTGATGCCACTGCGCATTATCTAGCGACCCTGCTGCAATCGCAGGATGTCAAGGTTTCACGTATAGCTCGCGGCTTGCCGGTTGGAGGAGAACTGGAGCAGGTAGACAGCGGTACTTTGGCGCAGGCGGTATTGGAAAGACGCGAGGTATCAGCATGAGTTCATGCCATGATTCTGAAGAACTGATATGTATTCCCGGTTTCTCCTCTTTAAGTTCATCCCATTCGTTTTTGTATTCCATAAATATTGCCAAACCAGCATTTTCAGGGTTCTGCTGAGCACGGCATGATCGAGCACGGCGAAAAACTGCAAAAAGTGCTGGCTCAGTCCGGACTCGGTTCGCGGCGTGCTATGGAAGAATGGATTATCGAGGGGCGCGTTACCGTGAACGGAGAACTGGCTACATTGGGGATGCGCGTTGTGGATGGGGACCTGGTACGGGCTGGTCGCCGAACCATTAGAGTCGGTAGCCAGGCTGGTGCCACGCGCATACTGTTGTATCACAAGCCTGAAGGCGAGAT
>QJWF01000089.1 GCA_003235435.1 Nitrosomonadales bacterium | reverse complement strand
TCCATTCATGCCATTTTTGGAGGCAATTGAAATTACAGCTTTGCGTGTCATATCTCGGCTCATGCCCGCGGGCAGGGCTTGTATCAGTTTTTCCGCTTCATTCGTCCAGGACAATGCACTGTCGGCATGATTTGCCTTGCTTCCGAATCCGAACGGGCAAACGCCTGGTTCCGATTTGGGCACCGGTATACCCTGCTCCTTGATGGCTTTTTCCATTTCAGCGCGTGCCAGTTTCATTCCGCTTTCCGCCACTTCCAGCGAGATTTCATTGAGTTCATTTTGCATGGCAAAATTCTCAATGCTTTTCCTGCAGCTGTCGCGCATGAGACCTTCGGGTACCCGCATTAGCCGTGCCAGAGCCGTGGCATGCCAGTGTGGTGACGCAAAACCGGATTCCTCGAGTTGACAGCGGTGTTCTGATGAATGGAGATCAGGTCCATGTTCTGCACTTGTTGGGCCTGATGTTTCATTATCAAGGAAGGGTTTGACGTGTTTCGTTTCTACCGTTTCGCTCTTTTCGTGGCGGGCTTTCTTTTCGGCGCGCATGCCGAGATTGCCACGCAATGAAGGGTCTCTGATCGTGAGAAGCAGCGCTGACGCCTCGTCAGACCATCGCATGGCATCCTCTGTCTCAGGTTTGCGCTTCAGTTCTCCGGCCTCGTGGGCGGCCACAATTTCACCCATTGCTTGTTCCGCATGTCCCGGCATGAGCTGAGAAGTCGCTTCGTCGACAATTCTCTGGGTAATCACGGTATGGCCGTGTTCCTGGGCATAACGCAATATGGCCATGCGCGCCATGTTGCGGACAAAGGAAGGCACCCTCTCCATCCTGCGCTCGGCTTCTATGGTCCAAGAGGTTGTAATTCCTGATACGACACCCACTTCCGGATGGTGTTCACGCATGCTGAGCAAAATCGAGCAATCCACATTTTGCAGCAAATGTTCGCTGTTGCCGCCGATATCAAGACCATCATCTGCATGAATGCCCAATTTCCCGACGATC
Source organism: Nitrosomonadales bacterium (assembly GCA_003235435.1). Classification (GTDB taxonomy): domain Bacteria; phylum Pseudomonadota; class Gammaproteobacteria; order Burkholderiales; family Gallionellaceae; genus Gallionella. Next base: position 3,373 of record QJWF01000089.1, on the reverse strand, counting down.
AGAAGAGAAGGATCAACCTTCCTGACATATTTCTCGATGGCATCGTGAGGCTTGCCATCAAGGAGCTTGGTTTCGATTTCGACGCCAAAATCCGCGGCTATGGATCGGGCTACCCTCAAATGACCGTCGTATATCCTAGCCAAACCTGAATCAATGATCTCTTCATGCAGCTTTTCCTGATCCTTGAATTTGAATACCTTGCCCGCCTCTTCCGATAGCACTCCGGCAATGCGGTTAAACGCAACATAATGATAATAGGGATCGAACGCGGCTATAACCTTCACTGGGACATGCCAGTGTTTGGCCAATGCCAAGGCGGTAAGCAACCCTCCGTATGCCTTGGGTGAGCCATCTATTGCGACGACAAACGGACCTTCCTTGATCGAGCGGCCGGGTTGCTTGATGACCAGCGTATCGATATTCGAACGCCGAGCCACCCGCTTGCATACTGTTCCCAAACGGCTTCCATGTACGGAGCCGAGACCCAATGCGCCCATGATGAGCAGATCATATGCACCAGAATTAGTTTCCCGGGCGAGTTCCCGGTAATTTTTTCCTTCAAGTGGGCAGCGTTTAAAGTTGATACCGGATCGATCGCATTCGGTTGCCGCCTGGTCAAGATAAGAATCGGTAATAATCGATAATCCGCGTGTAATCAGGTCATCGTGCACGTCACGTTGGCGTTCCAGTTCCTGCTCCTGCCTGAATTGGTCGGGCAATCCGCCTTCCATCTGGCGGAAGCGCATATCATGCATTTTGGCGGCATAGACATGGGAGCCGGTGATTGCGGAGTCACTGTTCAATCTCGCAAATGCCACTGCGCTCTGCATGGCGGCATTTGCGTGGTCGGAAGAATCCAGTGCTACCAAAATACGTTGATGCAAGCGAGCGTCAAGCACTGGGCGTGATTCTTCTGTAGCTGTCATTGAAACCTGGGGTGTCATGTGATTTACCTCAATATGAGCCAGCAATCAAACAATGGAAGCCAGCGCTGAATTCAGTGTTTTGCTGGGCCGCATTGCTTTCGATGTTTTCCCGAAGTTCGGGTGATAATATCCTCCCATATCTACCGGTTTGCCCTGTGCTCCTATCAGTTCAGTATTGATCCTTGCCTCGTTTTCTGCGAGTGTCTTTGCCAGGGGTGTGAAACTTGCCTGGATGTCTTTGTCCCTGGTCTGCGCGGCCAATGCCTGAGCCCAGTACAGTGCCAGGTAGAAATGACTTCCCCGGTTGTCAATCCCGCCCACCTTGCGGGCGGGTGACTTGTTGTTTTCAAGAATCCTGCTGTTGGCCTGATCCAGCGTTTCGGCAAGTACCTGAGCCTCGGTGTTATTGAATTTCTGGCCCAAAAACTCCAGCGAAGCTCCCAGGGCGAGAAATTCGCCGAGTGAATCCCAGCGCAAATATCCTTCCTTGAGGAATTGTTGCACATGTTTAGGCGCCGAGCCGCCTGCGCCGGTCTCGAACAATCCGCCACCATTCATCAGCGGTACGATGGACAGCATCTTGGCGCTGGTGTTGAGTTCCAGAATGGGGAACAGGTCGGTGAGGTAATCGCGCAACACGTTGCCAGTGACGGATATTGTGTCCTTGCCTTGGCGGATGCGCGTCAAGGTAGCGCGACAGGCTTCAGACGGTTCCATGATTTTGATGTCCAGTCCTGAGGTATCGTGATCCCCCAGATATTTCTCGACCTTGGCTATGATCTGCGCATCATGCGCACGATTTGTGTCCAGCCAGAAAATGGCCGGAGTATTGGACAAGCGTGCACGCGCGACTGCGAGCTTCACCCAGTCCTGAACGGGTGCATCCTTGGTCTGACAGGCGCGGAAGATGTCGCCTTGCTCGACCTTTTGTTCCAGCAACACCTTGTCGCCGCTATCGACGATGCGCACCACGCCGTCGCCGTTCATCTCGAAGGTCTTGTCGTGCGAGCCGTATTCTTCGGCCTTTTGCGCCATCAGGCCGACGTTGGACACGCTGCCCATTGTGGCGGGATCGAACGCGCCGTTCTTCTTGCAATCCTCGACCGTGGTCCTGTACACGCCCGCATAGCAGCGATCCGGGATCATGGCCAGCGTGTCGTACGGGTTGCCGTCGGCGCCCCACATCTTGCCGCCATCGCGGATCATCGGCGGCATGGACGCGTCGATGATCACATCGGAGGGCACATGAAGATTGGTGATACCCTTGTCGGAATTCACCATCGCCAGCGGCGGCTGGTTCCTGAAACAGTCGGCGATATCGGCCACGATTGCGGTGCGCTTGTTTTCCGGCAAAGCAAAAACCTTGGTTTCCATGTCGCCAAAGCCGTTGTTGACATTGACCTTCAGTTCCTTGAGCAGCGCTCCGTGTTTGTCGATCACATTCTTGAAGAACACGGAAACTGCGTGTCCGAACATGATGGGGTCGGATATCTTCATCATCGTGGCCTTGAGGTGCAGCGACAGCAGCACGTCTTCCTTTTTTGCTGCGTCAATCTGTTCGGTGTAAAACTGGCGCAGCGCGCGACGGTTCATCACGGCGGCGTCGATGATCTCGCCCGCCTTGAGCGTGAGTTTGTCCTTGAGAACAATTACATTGCCGTCCTTGCCGACGAATTCGATACGGGTACTGACGTCTTGCGGCACGGTCGCGGATTTTTCGCTGCCGTAGAAATCCCCTCCTGCCATGTGCACTACACGGGTCCTGGAATCTGCAGCCCATTTACCCATCCGATGCGGATGCTTGCGTGCGTATTGTTTGACCGAGGGGGCAGCGCGGCGGTCTGAATTGCCCTCACGCAGCACCGGGTTAACCGCACTGCCGAGAACCTTGCCGTAACGCGTCTTGATGTCCCTTTCGGCATCCGTTTTCGGATCATCGGGATAATCCGGGACTTTATATCCCTGAGATTGCAATTCCTTGATCGCAGCCTTCAGCTGCGGGAGCGATGCGCTGATATTCGGCAGCTTGATGATATTGGCCTCGGGTTTCAGTGTCAGCTCGCCCAGTTCCGTCAGTTGATCCGCAATCTTCTGGCTGGGAGTGAGGTTCTCCGGAAAGTTCGCGAGTATCCTCCCTGCAAGGGAGATGTCCCTTGTCTCGACAACAACACCGGCTGCCTTGGTGAAGGCCTGAACGATGGGAAGCAGGGAGTAAGTTGCCAGTGCAGGTGCTTCATCGGTCAACGTATAGATGATTTTATGGCTTGTCATGTTTTTCTCGTTCAGTGAAATTGAGTAACCACTACTCAGCATACCGCACGCCACTTGCCGGCCGATAATGAAAAACCGCAACGAAACAGGTCGTATCCTGCCGTTCAACAAATCCTGTGGTGCAAGTTCGGTCAAGATGTCATGCATCCGGCGCTGGCAGATTATATCGCCGTTCC
>QJWF01000093.1 GCA_003235435.1 Nitrosomonadales bacterium | reverse complement strand
TCGGGCCGCACGCCCTGATAGCGATTCCATGTCGCAACCGGCCTGTCGACCGGATAGCCGAGCGAGCGGCTGTAACACAGCTTGATAAATTCGCTATGCGCCCACACCAGAGGCATGGCCGACCCGCTTGGTTTGCCCGGCGCCAGGTTTCTTTCAGGAACCGCAGCGCTATCCCATACTTGCTCGGGAATGAGGCCAATTCCGCCGGCCATGGCAGACATGGCTTCGAGATATGGCAAAGGATCGGTGCCAGCCGTGAGCGCATAATGGCCTCGCTCGCCGATAAGCAACGGCCAGCCGCGCCCATGACCGCTACCATCGAAGGCACTGCCGTCATCATGCTCTCCGTAGCCATCACCGTTGTAGCGATGCCAGATCGGGCCGTAAGGGGTATCGGTCTTGAGCAGTTGATCGACTGCTTTGAGGCTGTCGAGGATGCGGGAATCATCAGCCCTGCGCAAGCCGTAGCGAACCAGTTGCAGGAAGTCGGTTGCGATCTGTGCATAGGCCGGCAAATCGGGGTCTGTGGCGCGATTCTTGATCAGAATATGCTCCGATTGTGCGCCATCGTGAACCAGCGCATCGGTCGGAGCGGTGCGCATGTAATATCCTCCGATGCCTAGTTCCCGGGCAATAGCCGTGTCCTTTGCGTAAGTCCAGTCATCGAGATGCGCATTCCAATTGTCCGCCAGCAACAGCGCAAATCTGCGCGCATCCTCATCAAGAAATACGCTGCCCTCGACCAGCGCCGCGATGGCTATGGCCAGTGTAAAGGTGTTGACGCCGGGGTCCTCCTCCCACCTGTCTTGGCCGGTGACCGGCCCCTCCCGCGCAATGAAACGCAGCGCTCGCAGCACCATGTCCTTGATCTTGATGCCGTCCAGAATATTCCGTTGATGCAGGGCGGACGCCAGAATGACCGGGAATGCCGTCTCGTCCAGTTGGATTCCTTGCCAGAACGGGGTGCCGCCCAGCCACTGGTTCTGGAGCCAGTGGCCGTCTTCCTGTTGAGTTGCGACAAGATAACGCAACACGTCGCGCGCATCCTCGTTCGCTCCCATCGCCACAAGTGCGCCAGCAGTTTCCACCAGGTCACGCGACCACACCAGATGGTAGCCGCCGCGACTCTGACTGCTCTCACCCCAGGGTACCGAAAGGCTTGCTACTGCAGCGCCGCAATAAGTACGATCCTGGTGAACCTTGAGTACCATTCCGGAAAGCGCAAGCATCCCGGGCAATTTGCCGGGCAGATCAGGAAACCTGCATTCGCTTAACCAGGCTTGCCACACCCTGCATTGGGTGTCCCATATTGTCGAGAAATCTTCCATCAGACTGGACACGGCAAGCGTCGCCGCCGCTCCTTTGCTTGTCGCAAATCCCAGTGCAAGTGTCGCCAGCTTGGGAAGTTCGCCCATCAGGGTTACGGTTCCCGGCCCCGCACTGTCATACTCCCACGTCATGCGCCCATGTTGACTGAAATCCTGCCAACCGTCGCTGGCTCCCAAGGAGCCGGCTGAACAGCGCAGCCATACATCTTCACATTCATCGCCGCCTGCTGTCAGTGCCAGGCCGAAAGGTCCCTGCTCCGCACAAAGTACGGTTCTGCCATTGTGCTTCTCGATCGAACCGACGTTGTTTTTCGCATCTCCTCCCAGACGGGTTGCCAAAAGCGCATAGGGTCGCAAACCTGGATCTCCCTCCAGTCGATAGTGCAGCAGAAGCACATCCCGGCGTTGAGAAGGACAGATTTTCAGTGTGAAGGTAAAACGTGGATGACGGTGCACGACCTCAACAGATGGAATACCGGGTAAGGGCAGGTTCACCGTATAGCTTCCGAGGCGACGCAATTCGACCCAGAAATCTTTGTCATCAGCGATGATAAAACCCAAGTCCCTGATTTGGGGAATGTCGATACGCGGGTAATAGATTTCGGTGACGATACCCTCGGCAATCGTAAACCAGAGCCGCGAAGAACCGAGACTGGTCCCCACCATGTCTTTGGCAGCGTGCGCCCAGGTAGGATATGAAGAAGTCGCCGGTGCTTTCATGTATGACTCCTGTGTGTTGCCAGGCCAGGGATAATTATGGCTTGGTCAGCGTCGGTATCAGCCAGCATTTTCCATCGCATGCGGTGAGTGCCTCGGCGGTTTCCGGACCCCATGAGCCCGATGCATAGTTTGGGAAATCCACTGTGGGGTTTCCCTCCCAGTTCTCCAGAACAGGCATCAGAAACCTCCATGCTGCCTCGACCTGGTCCGCACGCATGAACAGCGTGGCGTCGCTGGTCATGACATCCCAAAGCAAGGTTTCATATGCGGCCGGAGTGTCAACCTGGAATGCTTCCTTGTAGCTGAATCGCATGTCGACCGGCAGTAAGCGCAACCCTGAACCGGGCTCCTTGGCCATGAACTTCAAAACGATCCCCTGTTCCGGGTGCATCTGTATCACCAGTCGCACGGGCTGGGAATTTAGTCCGGAGGAAGCCGGGAAGGACCGGTGAGGAACGTCGCGGAAGCGTATCGATATTTCGGAGACATCCGCGCACATGCGTTTGCCGGTGCGCAAATAGAACGGCACATCCTGCCACCGCCAATTGTCGACATGGAGTTTGAGAGCGGCATAGGTTTCGGTATTGGAATGGCTGTCCACGCCTGGTTCGTCGCGATAACGCGGCTTATGCGTGCCGGCTATCTTTCCTTCGTCATATTGACCGCGCACCGCGCAGTCCGGTACGGCATCGGGAGCGATCGGGCGCAATGCGCGCAGCACATCAATCTTCTTGTCGCGAATATCTTCTGCATCGTATGCCACGGGTGGTTCCATCGCCACGAGGCAAAGCAACTGGAACAGATGGTTTTGCACCATATCGCGCAGGGCTCCGGCATGATCATAGTAGCCGCCGCGACTTTCCACACCCAAAGTCTCGGCCACCGTGATGATCACATGGTCAACATAACGCCGGTTCCAGACTGGTTCGAAGATAGGGTTCGCAAATCGCATGGCTAGGATATTTTGTACCGTTTCCTTTCCGAGGAAATGATCGATGCGGAATATCTGCTGTTCGTTGAAATTCAGGCAGAGCACGTCATTGATTTCGCGGAATGATTCGAGATCCCGCCCCAAGGGTTTTTCCACAACGACGCGGTTATGTTCGCGGTCCAGCGCAAGACCGGATGAACCAAGGCCATGCACGATAGGTTCAAACAACGTGGGAGGTGTCGCCAGATAAAATACCTTCTCCGACCTGTCGTTCCAGTCCAGATCGTAATTTTCCAGCATCGTTTTCAAACGGGTATAACTGTCCGGATCGTTGATATCCGAACGGACATAACGAATCGTTTTCTTGAATTCCTGCCATGCATCGTCAGCAGGGGCACCGTTACGCGAAAACCGGATGACGCCCTGATGATAGTGGTCGGCCAGCATATCGGAATCGTAATCCGCACGATCAACTCCCAGCAACATGAATCGCGCAGGCAAACGTTTGTTAAGGTGAAGGTTGAACAGCGCAGGCACTATCAGGCGCCATGAAAGATCTCCGCCCGCACCAAACAGGACAAAAAGGGTGTCGCGCAGATCAGTGCTGGGTTTCATTTATAGGCTGCTGAACAGGGTTGCCATAAGAGTGCCGTTGCCAAGTTAAGAGATGCGGCGGATGAAATAGTTTCATTACGCATGATCGTGCACAACTAAAGCAACTGACATTCGAGTGGGTGTTTGTCTCCGGCTATGCCGGGTGGCGCGCAGGATTGTCACGCTTCAAAAGCTGCGCCCATCCACCTGCTTGATCTTCAGCGTGGATAGGTCGACATCTTCCAGGCAACGGGCATTGATGCTGAACATCTCCACGCCATTATGCGAGCCGGTTCCCATCGGCGCACAGCCGCAAATTGAGCAGAAATGATGTTTTATCCTGCGATTGCCGAATTGATACGTGGAAAGATTGGTTTCCGGAGTTGTGAAGCGCACCTGGCTGCGCGGGACGAACCAGCGCAAGGCCCCCAACCTGCGGCAGATGGAACAATTGCATTCCTTGACTGCGTACAGATCCCCTTCGACTTCAAACGCTATACGCCCGCAATGACAGCTACCTTTATAAAGCATCATGGCCTCCCGGGGAATGAAGAACCCGACCACAGTACTTCTCTGATTGTAGGGTGTCAACAAATGCTACGTAATGCAAGTTACGTGGGATTCGCTATCCAATATGGTTGGATATTTCGAAGTGTTAATGCATGAACTTTCTATATGCCCGCTCTGTGCCCCCTAGCCGCCATTGAGTCTTTCGAACACGGTGTGCGAAACCAGACGTTCGTTACGTTCTGCTTTCGACACATACCTGCCCTTCAAGATTCCGAAAAGCGGACAGTCAACGTCGCGAATCAGCCGCGCTGCTTTTTGGCGTC
>QJWF01000155.1 GCA_003235435.1 Nitrosomonadales bacterium | reverse complement strand
TTATTTTGACCGACTGGCGGGAGTCGCGAGATCTTGAGAACACTAGAAAATAATAGAATCCGGTACCTGTTACCTTAGTCACCCATGATGAACCATGTCATTTGAAGATAGAACAATGCGTACTACGCGAACCCTGCCGTTCTCCCCGATGGCGATTTATGGTGCGTTTGCATCGCCTGATCTTCTGGCTCTGTGGTGGGGACCGGAGGGCTTTACCAACACCTTCGAGGTCTTCGAGTTCAAGGCGGGAGGAAAATGGAATTTCGTCATGCACGGCCCCGACGGAAAGGACTTCCCGAACGAGAGCGTGTTTTCTCAGCTTGAGCCGGATAGCAAGGTCGTTATTGAGCATATATGCGCACCGTATTTCACGCTGACTGTTACGCTCTCTCCTGTGGACTGTGGAACCCTTGTGACCTGGGAACAGGTGTTCGCGGATGCCAAGACTGCTCAGACGGTCAAGCGCATCGTCGGTCCAGCCAACGAACAGAACCTCGATCGAATGACTCAGGTGCTCGCGAATGCAAATGCCGCCTGACTATTGCATCAACCAGCCACCCTCACCACCAACCCCTTCAAATATTCCCCCTCCGGAAAACTCAGCAGCACCGGATGATCCGCGCTGGCGTGCAAGTAATGCACGATCTGTGCATCGACGCCGGCATCGAGCGCCGCGCCGGCGACGATCTTCTGGAACAATTCGGCGCCGATGCCGGCGGAACAGGAGTAGTTGAAGAGCAGGCCGCCCGGCCTGAGCAGCTTGATACCGAGCAGGTTGATGTCCTTGTAGCCGCGCGCGGCCTTTTCGGCGAACGCGGCAGTGGGCGCGAACTTGGGCGGGTCGAGGATGATCAGGTCGAACTTGCGTCCCTGGTCGCGCAGTTTGCGCAGTGCATGGAACACATCGGCTTCCATCCACTCGGCGCGTAAAGCATCCAGTTCGTTGAGTGCGAGATTTTCTCCGGCGATGCGCAGCGCGTCGGCCGAGGAATCCATCGACAATACCGATTTCGCGCCGCCGCGCAACGCATACAGCGAAAACCCGCCGGTGTAGCAAAAGCAATTCAGCACATCCCGGCCGGCGGCCATCGTTTCGGTCAGCGCGCGGTTGCCGCGCTGGTCGAGATAGAAACCGGTCTTCTGGCCCTCGATCACATCTACCTTGAAGCGCAAGCCGTTCTCGATCACTTCCACCGTGTCCGGCAGCATGCCGCGCAGCACGCCATTGCGCGGCACCATGCCTTCAAGTTCGCGCGAGTCGGAATCGGAACGCTCATAGATGCATGCAGGTTTGAACTGTTCCTGCAGGATATCGGTGATGACATCGCGCCAGCGTTCCGCACCCGCGCTGCCGATCTGCATCACCAGCACATCGCCATAGCGATCGACGATCAATCCGGGCAGGCGGTCCGATTCTGCATGGACAAGGCGCATGCCGTTGCCGTGCTGCGCAAGAGAGAGCGCAGTGCGTGCATCGATCGCCGCGGCGATCTGCTTGCGGAAAAACCCGGCGTCGATCTGCTCCTTCTGATCCCACGACCACACCCGGGCGGCGATGTTCGATTTGGAGTTGTGAGCGGCAAGGGCCAGGAAGCGGCCATCCGCCGCGTGTACCTGCACGGTGTCACCGAAGTCCGGCGCTCCCTCGACACGCTGGATAGCTCCCGAGAATATCCACGGGTGCCTGCGCAGCAAGGACTTTTCCTTGCCGGCCTTCAGGATGATCTTTTTCATTTTGCCTTTTTCTTGGCGCGCGGATGGGCCGCGTCGTAGATCTTGCTCAGATACTGAAAATCGAGATGGGTATAAACCTGTGTGGTGGAGATGCTGGCATGGCCGAGCATTTCCTGAACCGCGCGCAGATCACCGGAAGATTGCAGCACATGGGTCGCGAAGGAATGGCGCAGCAAATGCGGGTGCACGTTGCTGGTGATGCCCTGCCTGATCCCCCATTGCCGCAAGCGCAACTGTACCACGCGCGGCGAGATGCGCGATCCGCGCTGTCCCACGAACAGCGCGGCCTCATCCGGTTTGGCGAGTTGGTCGCGCACCGCCAGCCATGCTCGCAAAGCGGTAATCGCGAAGCGGCCCAGCGGCACGATGCGTGTCTTGCTGCCCTTGCCGGTCACGCGCACTTCACCCGCGCTCATATCGAGTTGTGCCGGATCGAGACTGACCAGTTCGGCCAGGCGCAGGCCCGAAGAATAGAGCAGTTCGAACATCGCCTTGTCGCGGATCGACTCCGGTGTGCCGGTCGGCATGTCGACCAGGCGCGCCGCCTCGTCGGGGGACAGTGCCTGCGGCAGGGCCTTGGCCGATTTTGGGGGGCGCAGCCCGGCGCAGGGGTTATCCTTCAGGCCATGATCGCGCATCAGATAGGCAAAAAAACCCCGCCATGCCGACAGCATCCGTGCCAGTGAACGGCCACCCAATCCCTGGCTGTGCAATTGCGCGATGAAGCGGCGGATGTGGTGGATCTTCAACTGGTCCAGCGTCTTGCCCGCGCTGAGATCGAACAGATGACCGAGATCGCGCGCGTAGTTTTCAACGGTCAAGCCGGAGTACTGCTTTTCGTTGCTCAGCCATGCCATGTAGCCGTGCAAGAGTTGCTGGTTGGTCCTTTCGACTTTGCTCAGGACAGGCGTGGCAATTTCCGCCATTTGGCTCAGTTATTCAGGATTGCTGCTCAAGGTAAGGGTGCAGCGCACTCTCGACACCTTCGGCGATGCGCTCCAGAAAGATTGTGCCCATCCCCGGATAAAAACGCTGTTTGTCTTCGCTTGCCAGGACCAGCAATCCGATTGTCACACTGCCGGCGTGCAAAGGCAGGTAAGAGTATGAGTGGAGCTGTGCGGACATTTCGCCGAACCATGCTGCGGTGTCGTGTGTGGCCTGGTGCAAGCATACCGGCTGCACCAGCGCATCGGTGAATGCCAGTATTTCCGAGCTGGGCGGATCCTGCTGCCACAAGCGAAGCACCGTGTGCGGCACGGCAAATATGTCCCGGAGCAGACGCGGGATGATTTCCCGGAGTGTGGCCAGATCACGGGCGGCAAACAACGCCAGGATGAATTCATGCACCTTGTGCTGAAGCGCATCGTTCTCCTTGGCGAAAGCAATCATTTCGCCCAATTTCTTTTCCAGTTCCTTGTTCTTCTCGCGCAGCGCCAGCAGCTGGCGCTCGCTAAGCGAAATCGTGCGGCCACCGTGTGGGTGCGCCAAATTGATCTGGGCGAGCGTTTCCGAATAATCCTCAAAGAACTGAGGGTTGTCCTGCAAATATCTTGCGATTTCTTCATCTCTCATCGGTTTCCCCTTACAAGTTTATTTCTCCAGTAAATACCGTGATTGCAGGGCCGGTCATCAACACAGCTACATCATCGCCATCCCATGATATGGACAGCGTCCCGCCGCGCGTCGCGACACTGACCGGACTGTCCAGCAGACCGCGACGGATACCCGCAACGGCTGCGGCACAGGCTCCCGTGCCGCAGGATAGTGTCTCTCCGGCGCCGCGTTCATGAACCCGCAGCATGATGTGGGTGCGATCCATGATCTGCATGAAACCGGCATTGACGCGGTTGGGAAATCGCTGGTGATGCTCTATCAGCGGCCCCAGTCTTTCCACCTGCGCCTGCTTGATGTCATCCACCACCTGCACAGCATGCGGATTGCCCATCGACAGCACGCTGACATCCAGTGTTTCTCCGGCTACCTCCAACGGCTCGCTAACGGCACCGTGGCCGTCTTTGAAGGGAATGCGATCCGGTTCGAATATCGGCCTGCCCATATCGACTGTCACCCGCCCATCCTGCTCGAGCCGCGGTGTGATCAATCCGCTGCGCGTCTCCACCAGGATCTCGCGCTTGTCGGTGATCTGCTGGTCATGCACGAAACGCATGAAGCAGCGCGCGCCATTGCCACACTGTTCCACTTCACCGCCATCGGCGTTGAAGATGCGGTAGCGGAAATCGGCCTCGTTGCTCTGTGGTTTTTCAACCAGCAGGATCTGGTCGCAGCCGACCCCGAAGTGCCGGTTTGCCAGCAGGCGCAACTGCTCGGGGTTGAGTTCGATGTTCTGACTGAAGCCGTCCAGAACCACGAAGTCATTGCCGGCACCATGCATTTTGGTGAACTTTAATAGCATCTGTTTAAATCCATTAATCGGGCGAATCGCAGTGTCGCATGCTCGCTCATTCCTCGTCTATCCAATCTGATATGCCTCGTCATTCGCTGATAAAACTGCTAGCCATTCGACTAAGCTCGCAAGCGGGCAAGTCGCTGGTTATGTGCGGCTCCTTGCGCTTCATCCCGAGTAATGGATTTCCAGAGATGATTACATTATTTTAATTCTTTATGCCTGAAGCAATCTGTCGTGTGGTCGTTGACCATGCCGGTCGCCTGCATGT
>QJWF01000209.1 GCA_003235435.1 Nitrosomonadales bacterium | reverse complement strand
TTTCGATGCTGCGCCGCTCGCGGTTGAGTGTGTCGAGTTTCGCTGCGATCTGTTGAGCGCTGAAAGCATCGTCTGTCAGCAGGCATTCTATACCAAGGCTCATGTCATCCAGCCTGCCCGCCGCATTCAGGCGCGGCCCGACGGTAAAGCCAAGATCCTGGCTGGTAGCGCGCGCAGGATTCTTCCTTGCGACTTGCAACAGCGCGTTGATGCCGGTACAGGCACGCCCGGCACGGATGCGCTGCAGGCCCTGCTGCACCAGGATGCGATTGTTCTGGTCCAGCTTCACCACATCGGCGATCGTTCCCAAGGCGACCAAATCGAGGAATTCGGCAAGTTTTGGTTCTGCTTTGCCGGTGAATGCTCCCCGTGATCGCAGCTCGGAACGCAAGGCCATCAGCACATAGAACATCACGCCGACGCCGGCCAGATTCTTGCTGGAAAATCCACAGCCGGGTTGATTGGGGTTTACGATGCAGGCTGCGTCTGGCAGCGTATCGCCAGGAAGGTGGTGATCTGTGACGAGTACCTGCATACCCAGCCGGTTCGCTTCGGCCACGCCTTCGACGCTGGCGATACCGTTGTCAACGGTAATAAGTATGTCTGGCGCTGATTGTGCGGCCAGATGTACGATCTCAGGGGTCAGTCCATAACCGTATTCGAAGCGGTTCGGCACGATGAAATCGATGTGTGCCCCGAAGGCGCGCAGCCCGCGCACTGCCACCGCACAGGCGGTTGCCCCGTCGGCATCGTAGTCGGCAATGACCAGGATTTTCTTCCGCGCGGCGATCGCGTCTGCCAGCAGGCGGGCCATTTCACCGGCGTTCTTCAGGCTGCCGAATGGCAGCATACCGGCAAAAGTGGTGTCCAGCTGTTTGCTGTCCGTGATGCCTCTCGCCGCGAAGATCCTTGCCAGCGCTGGTGAATATCCGCTGTCGATCAAGTGCTGCAAGGCTGTTGCGGGAATGCTGCGCGGAATGATTTCAACCATGGCGGAAATATATGGACATATTCTGGATTGGGTAAAGTCTACCATTCCCGTCAGTTCAAATTGCGCCCTGTTCGGGGCAATCGTCGTGAGCTTCACTGTCTTGACTGCAATGAAGTTTGCTGGAAGCATTAGGCCATTCACGCTTTGACAGGGTGGATACATCATGAAATCTCTGCCATTTGATATACGACATCCTTTGGTGTGCCTCATCGCGCTGATAGCCGGGGTGATGATCGGGTTCTGCCACGTTTTGCCGGCTGAGGCGGCCGAGGTTCCCACTCCGTCGTTGATGCAGCGCTTGCGTGTTCCGGAGCCTTCAGATGAGTGGCGCATCGATGCGTTCATTAGGGGCTATCCAGTAAAACTTTCATTACCGCGGGAATCGGCGCGGATCGGCTCCTTTCCGCCACGGATACAGCGGCTCATCCGCAAACGAATGGAATTCAGGCAGCGCAATATAGAGGTATTGCGCAGTGTGGTGCAGATGCTTGAAGCCAAGATTGCAGAGCACGGCAGACCTGTTCGCCATCCGGCGCACAGCGGCAGACTTGAGCGTGTCGTCATATCCATTCCCCCCATCGGAAGATCCGGCAGTTATGGATCAGCCCTCGAACTGCATAAGCCGGTGCTGGCCGCACTGCCGGACCATACCGAGGTGGATTTCTTTCTTCCGGAAGATGCTGTCCCGCTAGCAGCCCATCTGATGAAGGAAATCGAGATGGAGGACCGGGTTAAACTGCATGGTGTAAAAGTGCATGAATTCGCCGAGGATGGAATCCGGCTTCGTTACCATACGACCCGCTGGACACGCGACATCTTTTGGCCCGTCACGGACAGGACAGGGCGAACACAATTGCTGTTACCTCTTGCTTTTTACCAGATCAATGACCTGTCCCGTCCCGACAACGATTATATTGAACGGTTGGATGATGATGATCTTGATATCGTGCGCGTACCCCTTTTTTTCAAGGGAGGAAACCTGTTCATTGGCGAAATTGGCGGACGGCGTATTCTGTTCATCGGTCAGGATGAACTGGAGTTGAACAGGGATTTCTATTACAACGCCTTCTTTTACCATCCTCCGCAAGAAGAGGTGCTAGGGCTATTCAAGCTGCTTTCTGGTGCCGACGAGGTTCGGGTGCTCCCGAACAGCAAGCACCTGTTCCATCTGGATATGGCCATGTCGTTCGTGAAGCCCGGGACGGCGGCGCTGCTCGATCCGGTTGATGGCGAATTGCTGGACAAGGAAGATCAGCACGTGATCAGGACAATCCACCAGGCGCTTTCTGAGTACGGTTTTCGTATCGTCAAGGTGCCAACCCTTGCTGACTGGGTGGTGACCTACAAATCACCAGTAAATGTTATACCTTTCACCAATAGGGGCAGTAATCGCCTGACGGCGATTATTCCCCAGTGGGAAGACAGGAAATTATCAGACGGAATCAAACCGGATTCAATCAATCAGAGAATCAGGCAGGCCTATGAGCATGCGGGGATCAAGCAGATCTTTGCGGTCGGCCACTTTCATCATTTAAATGGCAATTTCCACTGTGCGGTTCTGCCAGTCAAATAAGAGCGGGCCGGTTTTTTCAATAAATTTTCTTGACTGCCCTTGCCGGGGCCGGATACCGGGTTTATGGAAACACTGAATAAATTCGTTCGAACGGTTCTTGTCGAAGGTCGAGCATTGCAATTCGTTGATTGCCGTCGTCCTCCATTCATGTTATTGACAGACTCACCACGACTGGAGGACCAGTTCGGTGTTTCCTCAATTCGAAACCGGTTCGTACCCCCCTACCTCGTTTTTTGGGCAGTTGCGATAGAATCGCGCACTTTTCCAATTTCAGGCAATAACAAATATTGTGGCATTGATAGTTCAGAAGTATGGCGGCACCTCGGTCGGCAACCCGGAACGCATCAAGAACAAGGCACGGCGGGCCGCGACAGTTAGTAGGGCTAATTTTCTGCTAATTCTTCTGCGTTATTTTTACCCATGAATGCGTAGCGTCTCACCGCTCAAGTCCTTATATTTAATAATAAATGGAAAGTCGGGGACGATGGAAGTGGAGGTGCCCGATACTCGGAATATTTGAGCCTTACTCCTGTTGAAGATTTGTCCTATAATTAATCAAGGTCATGTGGAAGAAAGTTTGTTTGGGTGAAAAAATTACTTCAGACTTGAACTTATCTGATTTTTCCTGCACTTATGCGTAGCAGAGGGCCGCGCAGGCGTCCTGTGCTAGACGTTATTGGTATTTCGGTGTGGGTAACGAAGGGAGGTTGCAGTATGGTTCTTTCGATTTTTAAGGAGAGGAACGCATCATGATAAATTACTGGATATATGGTACTTCGGGCAACGACACGCTGTATGGTACGGATGAAACGAACGACTCCATTGACGGCGGAGCAGGTGCCGATTTAATGGCTGGCGGGCTGGGCGATGATCGCTATTATGTGGACAATGCTGGCGATAATGTCGTCGAAAACGCGAATGCCGGTAACGACAGTGTTTGGAGTTCGATTAGCTACACTCTGAGTGCCAATCTTGAAAACCTTATCCTGATCGGTTCTTCAGCAATCAACGGGATAGGTAATGCTGGCGACAATGTCCTTGATGGTTCTAGGAACAGTGCCGTGAATCATCTATACGGCGGCGATGGCAATGACACATATTTCATTGCAGGTGGTGACCAGGTACACGAATTGGTGGGTGCCGGCATAGATACTATTGTGTACAACGGGGCATGGGGCTACAACTTAATGTCGAGCGGCGGTGCGAACGTCGAGAACCTTACGATAACCGACGGCAAGTATGCGATCGGCAACGATGGTGACAATGTTCTTACAGGCAACGGCGGGGACAATGTCCTGAACGGAAGATATGGCACGGATATCATGATCGGCGGTGGCGGCAACGACCGCTATGTTGTGTACGATAGTACCGATGTGGTCGTGGAGGACAGCTATTCCACGCTGCATAACAACGACGCTGATGAAATCATGACTTTCGTCGATTATACGATCTCCGACAATGTGGAAAACCTGGTTTTCATGGGTGCGAACCTGACAGCCACCGGAAATACACTGGACAATACCTATAAAGTCGGTTATGCAAATGATCATGTTGTTGAGGCAAGCGGTGGTGGCACTGACACGGTTTTAAGTTCCGTGAACTATACACTTGATGCCAACGTGGAGAACCTGACGTTAACAGGCTTTACTGCGATTAATGGTACCGGCAACGATGGCAACAACACGCTAACGGGCAATAGTGGCATTAATATCTTGACTGGTCTCGGAGGTGACGATACATACTACATTGGCACGGAAGACATTGTCGTTGAGGCCCTCGGTGGAGGAACCGACACGATAGTGGTTAGCGGAGGCGCTTGGGGTTTCAACTTGTTTGTAAACGGTGCTA
>QJWF01000075.1 GCA_003235435.1 Nitrosomonadales bacterium | reverse complement strand
CAGATGTGCATTACGTACCAGCGAAGCGCTCCTTCCGGCAAACGCTAGCAAGGTAATTATGATTGCCCAGCCGGCGAAGAAATCCGTTTGTGTCGGGGCTATCGTAGCAGCGTAGAAAGCTGCCAGTATGAAACCGGATGAACCACCGATCATGATGTAGTTGATCACCGTCAATGGCGTGTGCCATTCGCGTAGAAAACGCAGGCAGGCATAGATCATCCCGGTGCAGACGAACAACGCAAACGAAACCAGCGTGCCTATGACACCAAGCACGATGGACAAATCGATCAGAAGTCCGCTGGGCAGAGTTATCACCTCCGGTCGATATCCGGTCAGATGGGACACACTGTAAAGAAATACCACGCCCATGAACGCCGGCAACACGATGACCTCGCGCGACAACCACGAAGTACGCCATTGCGCCGCTGAGCGCCATGCCCGCTCAGGCCTGCCTAGGTGAAAGAAAGAAGCAATCAAACCGCCGCCCAGCAGGAGCAAAGCAAGAACACTTCCGTAACCATAGAAGGTGTCTGATTGCATCGGCAATAGCCCGAACAGCGCATATGACTGATGTGTGAACAGCGCAAGGAACAGGCCCTGCCCTGCTCCGAGCAAAGTTGTCAGGAAAATAACAGAAAAAGCCGGTTTCATATCCCTAAATCACCATGCAGAAACATCTTCCATCGACGGTTCGCCTTTTCCGGGTTTGGGCAACAGACCATCCACTTTGAGCGGATTATCCGCGCGTTCCAGTTCGTCCTCGTGTATCTTGAGCTTGGTCTTGCGACGAGGCAGATAATGATTTGCCGGATGTGTTCCCCATTCAGGCATCAAGGCATAACCCCCCTCTTCGCGAATCGCTTGCGAAACTGCAGATTCCGGATCGTGGATATCGCCGAACAAACGGGCACTGGTCGGACAGGCTTTAACGCACGAAGGCTTGCGGTCGATTTCGGGCAGACTCAAGTCATAAATACGGTCTACGCACAACGTGCACTTTTTCATAACGTGCTGCTTTTCGTCTATCTCGCGCGCGCCATACGGACAAGCCCAGCTGCAGTACTTGCAACCTATGCACTTGTCGTAATCGACCAGCACGATACCATCCTGCTTGCGCTTGTAGGAAGCCCCGGTTGGACATACCGGAACGCAAGGCGGATCCTCGCAATGCAGGCATGACTTGGGGAAATGCACGGTTTCAGTATTGGGATACTGCCCTACCTCAAAGGTCTGCACTCGGTTGAAGAATGTCCCTGTCGGGTTGGCGCCATAGGGATTCTCGTCGCACAAAGGCCCCGCAGAACCTGAAGTGTTCCATTCCTTGCAACTGGTCACGCAGGCATGGCATCCAACGCAGACGTTAAGGTCGATAACAAGGGCGAGTTGGGTCATTTCGCGCCGCCTTTCTTGCTGCCGCCAAAATATGCCAGCCAGCGCGGGGGTTCATCCATGCCCGGATATCGCTGCAAGAGCTCGAATTGCGGCGAAGTCTGCTCGGGCTCGCCCTCCTTAGCCTTGTAGATGCGCACCCGGACGTCATACCAAGCCGCTTGACCGGTGACCGGATCGGAATTGGAGTAGCGCTTGCCGTCCGGCAGAACAGGCAGTTCCTCGGAGATAACGTGATTGAGCAGAAATCCCTGCCGTGACTCGTTCGCATCGGGCGACAGGTTCCACGCGCCGGCTGATTTGCCGATGGCGTTCCAGGTCCATACCGTACCCGGTTCAACCGATTCGCTGTAGCGCGCCATGCAGCGCACCTTGCCCCACTGCGATTCGACCCAGATCCAGTCGCCGTCGGCGATGCCCGCATCCTGTGCAGTGCGTGAGTTGATATAGAGATAGTTGTGCGCATGTATCTGGCGCAACCATGCGTTCTGCGAATCCCATGAGTGATACATTGCCATCGGGCGTTGCGTCACCGCCGACAACGGGTATTTGCCCTTATCGCTGACCTGTGCCTCCAGCGGTTCGTAATAGAACGGCAATGGATCGAAAAAGGTTTCGATGCGCTTGGCAAGATGCGCGGGCGGTTGTCGGGTGATGCTCCTGCCTTGGGCGGCAAGTCGGAATTTCTGCAATACCTCTGAATAAAGGTGGATCAGGATGGGTTCGCCATAGCGGGTGATACGGTTGCGCTGCGACCATTCCAGGTAACCCTTGTTCCAGTTGCGCATGAACTGATAAGAGCGAGGCAACTTCAGATGATGTACACAATCATTCTTGGCGTACATCTCCCATTGATTGGGGTTCGGTTCACCGCGCATGGTTTTTTCCCCGCCCTTGCCGCGCCAGCCGGAAAGAAACCCGATTCCCGACCCGGGCTCGGTCTCCCAATTGACGATAAAGTCAGGATAGTCCCGGTATTTCCGCTCGCCTTCCTTCGTGACAAAGACCGGTAATTTCAAACGCGTGCCGAGTTCGATCAGTACCTCCTGAAACGGTTTGCATTCACCTGTCGGCGGCACTACCGGGATTCGCACTGCGTCTACCGGCCCGTCGAACTCGGAGATCGGCCGATCCAGCATGGACATCACGTCATGGCGTTCGAGGTATGTCGTGTCGGGAAGAATCAGATCGGCAAAAGCAGTGGTTTCCGAATGAAAAGCATCGCACACCACTATGAACGGTATCTTGTGATCTCCATTCTCTTCTTTGTCGGTAAGCATCTTGCGCACTTCGCTGGTGTTCATTGTCGAGTTCCAACCCATGTTGGCCATGAACAGCAACAGCGTGTCGATCTTGTAGGGATCTCCGCGCCAAGCGTTGGTGATGACGTTGTGCATCAGCCCATGAACCGACAGCGGATACTCCCAGGAAAAGGCTTTGTCGATACGCACCGGACTGCCGTCCGAATTGACGAATAGATCGTCAGGGTCTGATGGCCACCCTAACGGCATGCCATCCAAGGGCGTATTCGGCTTGACTGCCAGCGGAGTATTTGGTGTGCGCGCACAAGGCGGAATCGGGCGCGGGAACGGCGTCTTGTGACGGAAGCCGCCGGGACGATCGATGGTGCCAAGTATCGTCATCAAAATTGACAGCGCTCGTATGGTCTGGAATCCATTGGAGTGCGCAGCCAAGCCGCGCATCGCATGGAACGAAACCGGATTGCCAATCACACTATCGTGTTCCTTGCCCCATGAATCCGTCCAGGCGATCGGCAGTTCGATCTTCTGGTCGCGCGCCGTGATGCCCATTTCGTAGGAAAGTCGGCGTATGGTCTCGACCGGAATGCCGGTGATCTGGCTCGCCCATTCCGGTGTGTAATCCCTGACCCTTTCCTTCAATAACTGGAAGGCCGGCTTGACGGGCGTGCCGTCTGGCAACTTGAATTCTCCAAACAGAAAAGGGTCGGCTCCTTCACTGTGCGTAATCACTGGCTTGTTGCTATTGCGATCCCACCACAATTTGTTTTGCGGGTCATAACACGCCTCTTCCTCGGGAACCTCGGTGCGCACGAACATGCCGAATTCGTCATGCTTGTCATCTAGATTCACCAGTTGGCCTGAGTTTGTGTAGCGCACCAGGAAATCTCGGTCATACAGACCCAGTGCAATGATCTCGTGGATCAGTGCAAGCAACAATGCACCGTCGGTGCCAGGACGGATCGGTACCCATTCGTCGGCGATGGCAGAATATCCCGTACGAACCGGGTTGATAGTGATGAAACGCCCGCCTTCTCGCTTGAATTTTGATATAGCGATCTTCAGCGGATTGGAGTGGTGGTCTTCCGCCGTACCTATCATGATGAACAACTTGGACCGTTCCAAGTCAGGGCCGCCAAACTCCCAAAACGAGCCGCCGATAGTGTAGATCATTCCGGCTGCCATGTTCACCGAACAGAATCCACCATGCGCCGCATAGTTGGGTGTGCCAAACTGACGGGCAAACATGCCCGTCAGCGCCTGCATCTGGTCACGTCCGGTGAACAGCGCGAACTTTTTCGGATCGGTTTCACGTATCTTGCCGAGCCGATCTATAAGGATGTCGAACGTCTCATCCCAGCTTATCTCCTCGAACTCGCCCTCCCCGCGTTTCGATCCCGGTTTGCGACGCAGCGGCTTGGTGAGACGGGCTGGAGAATACTGCTTCATGATGCCGGAGCTGCCTTTTGCACAGATCACTCCGTTGTTGAGCGGGTGATCCGGGTTCCCATCAATGTAGCGCACCTCGCCATCGCGCAGATGAACCCTTATCCCGCAACGACATGCGCACATATAACAGGTCGTGTTGCGTACTTCGCTCTTGGCATCCGGTACTGGGGACGCAATCGGGTCATGCAGTGGTGCTATCGTGCTCCGGGAATCGCCAAAATTATGGGTTTTCATCTATGATCTACGGTAATTTGGATATCAATCTGGCACAACTGAAGCTCATCATGGATGAGGTCCACAGTATGCGCAACTGACAACCCCACCATCCATAGCCGTGATGAGCTATAGTCTT
>QJWF01000059.1 GCA_003235435.1 Nitrosomonadales bacterium | reverse complement strand
GGTGGTAAAACTCAAGGAGCGAGGTGAAGAAGTGTTGGGGCGCGAAGGGGAAGACAGCGGCGAGTGGATCCTAGTCGACCTTGACGAAGTGCTGGTGCACATCATGCAGCCTGCCATCCGCGATTACTATAATCTGGAAGAATTGTGGAGCAAGGCACAGTCGGCGCGACCAAAGCTAGCCAAGCCCCCGTTATAATCGAGGTTCCATGAAGGGGAAACCACAATTTTCCGTTGAAAACACCGAATTCCCGTTTAATGGAGATATTTCGCGATTGGGATGTTAATAGAATGAGGTTAATTATCATCTCTGTCGGACACAGGATGCCGGACTGGATAGAGAAAGGTTTCAACGAGTACGCCAAACGCATGCCGCGCGAAGCAAAGATCGAACTTCTGGAAATCAGGCCGGAGCCGCGTTCTACAGGCAAGACGGTGAAACAAGTATTGGCGGCCGAATCGCAACGCATACTCGCTGTTTTGCCCCATGATTGCCTACGCATCGCCATGGATGAGCATGGCGCTCAACCTACAACCAGAGAGCTTTCCGGACAAATGCAAGAATGGAGGCGCGAAGGCCGCGACGTGGCATTCATAATCGGCGGCGCGGACGGTCTGGATACGACGGTAAAACAGACTGCACACCAGCAGATGGCGTTGTCCACACTTACTTTGCCGCATGCCATGGTGCGCGTATTGTTGGCAGAACAGTTGTATCGGGCGCACAGCATGATGCACAATCACCCCTACCACCGCGAATAGCGCATAGGGGTGCTTAGCTGTTCGCCATAATGTGCTTCAATAAGGACAGATTAACTTATGAGCATCATTCAACCACGAATCTATCTTGCCTCGCAGAGTCCACGTCGACGCGAACTTCTCAAGCAGATCGGTATCAATTTCGAGATGCTGCTGTTGCGCCAGGATCCTCGGCGTGTTGTGGATATTGACGAAACTCCCCGGCCTGACGAGCGGCCGGAAGACTATGTGCTGCGCATCTGCAAGGAAAAGGCGCTTGCCGGGTGGGGATCGCTGCGTTTTCGCGGCCTTCCGCCCTTTCCTGTGTTGGCCGCAGATACCACGGTCAGGTTGGAGAGTGTAATCCTCGGCAAACCGGTAAATACCAAGCAGGCCGCTTCCATGTTGCGCCAACTGTCCGGACGTGAACATCAGGTGCTAAGCGCTGTCGCAATAGCGATGAACGAGCATGTCGAAGCCGCGCTCTCCGTCTCCACTGTGCGCTTTGCCACGCTTGACGAGGATCGCATCCGCCGCTATCTGCTCACCCGGGAATATCTCGACAAGGCCGGTGGATATGCCATCCAGGGTGTGGCGGGAGCTTTCGTCGAGCACCTTTCCGGAAGTTATTCAGGCGTGATGGGCTTGCCGCTTTTCGAGACCGTGCAATTGCTGCAGCGCTTCGATTGCCCGACCCCTTGAGCTGTCAATATGAGTGAGGAAATCCTCATCAATGTCACCCCGCAGGAAATTCGTGTAGCAGTGATGCAACTCGGGGTGGTTCAGGACATGCACATCGAGCGAAGCAGCAGCCGCGGGATTGTCAGCAACGTCTATTTCGGCAAAGTGATACGCGTGTTGCCGGGGATGCAATCTGCATTCATCGATATTGGCCTTGAACGTTCGGCATTCCTGCATGTTGCAGATATCTGGGAAAACAGTATCAATGGCGATGTTGCCAAGCCGATCGAAAAAGTCCTGTCCGAGGGACAAACTCTGCTGGTACAGGTTATCAAGGAACCCATTGGAACCAAGGGTGCGCGCTTATCCACACAGCTCAGCATTGCCGGTCGCCTGCTGGTATATCTCCCTCAGGAGACACACATCGGTGTATCGCAGCGTATCGAGAACGCAGAACAGCGTGATGCCCTGCGTGCCAAATTGCAAACCATGCTCCCGCCGGAACACCGTGGGGGGTACATTATCCGTACCGTGGTGGAAACGTCGGATGAACCGGATTTTCTTGCGGATATCGCATACCTGGACAAACTGTGGGCCAATTTGCAGGCTTCGGCAAAAACCGCAAGCGCACCGCAATTGCTCTACCAGGAACTCGACATCAGTCTTCGTGTGCTGCGAGATTTCGTCAATGAGGACACTTCGCGTATCCTGATCGATTCACGCAGCACTTTCCAGAAGTTGCTCGAGTTCGCGCAAGCCTACAATCCCAATGCTGCCGACCGTTTGGAACACTATTCCGGTGTGCGTCCGCTATTCGATCTGTACAATGTGGAAGAAGAGATCGAGCAGGCATTGTCCAAACGTGTTGACCTAAAATCCGGCGGTTATTTGATCATCGACCAGACCGAGGCCATGACCACAATAGACGTGAACACCGGGGGTTTTGTTGGACTGCGCAATTTCGATGACACTATTTTCAAGACCAACCTGGAAGCCACGCAAGTCATCGCGCGCCAGCTGCGGTTGCGCAACCTGGGCGGTATCATCATTTGCGATTTCATCGACATGGATACCCAGGAGCATCGCGACGCGGTGCTGGAAGAATTCAAAAAGGCGCTGGCGCGCGACCACACCCGTATCAGCGTCAACGGTTTTTCACCGTTGGGCCTGGTTGAAATGACCCGCAAACGCACCCGCGAAAGTCTTGCACACGTGTTGTGCGAACCCTGCCCGACCTGTCAGGGACGCGGGGAAGTGAAAACCGCGCAAACGGTTTGTTATGAGATCCTGCGTGAAATCCTGCGCGAAGCCCGCCAATTCAATGCGCGCGAATATCGCATACTGGCATCCCAGCAAGTCATCGATCTGTTTCTGGAGGAAGAATCCCAGGCTTTGGCGGAGCTTTCGGACTTCATCACAAAACCGATCTCGATGCAGGTAGAAACGTTATACAGCCAGGAACAATACGACGTCATTCTGATGTAGGCTGACCCGAACAGGGCGAATTGCCCGCATCATCAGCATTTATCATCGCTGGTCAAGCAGAGTTTCAGGATCGACCAAGCTGCCTCTGACCACCACAACCTTGCGGCGGGATTGAGCACCCTGTATCAACTCCACCTGGCGCCGCGAAACCGAAAAAAGTTCCGCGATGAATTTCTGCAATACTTCGTTGGCGCGACCTTCAACCGGTGGTGCGGCCAATCTGATCTTCAGTGCTTCGCCATGTATTCCTGCGATTTCGCTGACCCTGGCACCCGGCTGGACATGCAGCGTAATGATAATGTTCTCCCCATTCGTGCGTCCGGACGAAAGATTTTCATAGCGACGATACCAAGCGGTCATATCAGAGCAGATTCATCGCGAATATTTCCAGCATACGCACCGGTACAATCACCAGGAGTTGGCAGATGATGAATAGCAGCAGTGCGGATAAGTCCAAATTCCCGAACATAGGTACAACCCGGCGCAACGGTTGCAGGAAGCGATGAGTGATGGATGTCAGCAGTGGTGCAATTTGGGTGTACGGATTTACCCAGGATAGGATTGCTTGGACGAACACCGCAGCCATCAGCAGGTATAGGCTGATCTTCAACAGCTTGACCATTGCCAACAGCATCAGTCCCGGCAGTGGAAAGTCGTGCAACTGGACTCCCTGCACCCAGATAAGCCCTGACAGATAAAGCATTTCCACCAGCAATGCGAGTAGCAGGGACGCGCTATCCAGGCCCCTTAAGGAAGGAATGAATCGTCGCATGCGCAACACCGCAAAATCGGTGAGCACCATGACGAATTCGCCGACAGGATTACGCATCGGGGCACGCAACCATTGCAAATGGAAGCGCAGCAACAATATCGCCGCAAACGGTTGAACCAGGACATCGAACAGGAACATCATGGCTTCGCTGAGCATTAGTTACTCCTGCACGATTCACCACCCAGTTCATCGCCCATTTCCCTGGATCGTGCCGCCGCAGCCTTGGCTGCCGTGATGATGTGCTGCATGACATGATTTGATTCCATGCTGAGCAATGCGCGCTCCGTAGTTCCGTTCCTGGACGTGACGCGTTTGCGCAGCGTGGTCGGCGATTCTTCGCTTTCATGGGCAAGTCTGGCAGCACCAAGAGCAGTTTCCACAGACAGCTTGCGTGCTGTCTGTTCCGGCAGACCCAGTTCTTTTCCTGCCTGTTCGAGCGCTTCAATGAAGTAAAAAAAGTATGCCGGCCCGCTTCCGGAAACGGCAGTTACCGCGTCCATGTCTGCCTCGCTTTCTATCCATATGAATGCGCCCGCGGCTTCCATCACCTTTTCGACAAGTTTCTTCTGTTCACCTGTTAGAGGCGGAAAGCTGTATAGTCCGGTAACGCCGGCGCCAATCAGGGCGGGTGTATTGGGCATAGCGCGAACCAATGCGATTCCGGTGTCCTGGAATCCCAGCGATCTTGTGTTCTGACGGCCCAGCCATCGAGCAAGGTCCACGAGCCGGATACCTGCTGCGATCGACAGAACGATTTGACCTGCCGACAGCCGGGAGCCCAGCTGTTC
>QJWF01000014.1 GCA_003235435.1 Nitrosomonadales bacterium | reverse complement strand
CAATGAGTACATCTTTACGGAGCATACGAACAATAGTTGCATTGTGCTGCATGTCTGGGATGCTACATGCAGCATACGCTGCCGATGATGCCAATGACGATGAAATGGTTTTGGTGATTACCACGCCAACCAGAACGAATATTGCGGTCTCCGATGCCCCGGCAGCAGTGACGGTGGTGACTGCAAAGGATATCAAAGCAAAGAACGTCTCGCGGCTGGGTGACGTACTTGACCAGGTTCCCAGCTTGTTTATGCGGGGAGGCGCGCTGGGTCAGTCGCAAGGCACCATCGGGACGAGCGGCATGTCTCTGCGCGGAGTTGACCAGAACAAGACGCTCGTACTGCTCGACGGGCAACCGATTCAGGATGCCAGCTCAGGAAAAGTGGAATGGCGGATCCCGTTCGTCGAAGACATTTCCAGAATCGAAGTGGTGCCCGGCGCATTTTCCTCACTGTATGGCAGCAATGCGATTGGCGGAGTCATCAACATCATCACCAAACAGCCTGACCGGCACGAGTTTTCCGTGAAGGTGAAAAAAGGCTGGAGTGATGCCAGCGGCGAGGATGCAAGTGTATATTATCGCGACAAGATGGATAACGGGCTGGGTATCGCTGCCGGATTGGGCTACCAGGACCGCGACAGCTATGTGAACGATTTTGTCACCAAGGCTTCTGCATGCCCGCCGCCCCCAGCTGCCTGCACGCCCCTGACTCCTGTTACCGGCTGGAAGGCCATTACCACACGTGAAGGTGCGCCTGTCTATCTGGTAGGTGATCTGGGAAGGGTTCCATGGAATGCGGCCAATGCCACCGCCAAGCTTTCTTACGACCTGAATGATACCGACAAGATATACACCGGGGTTAACTATCAGCAAACCAATTTGTACCATTCCCAGTTCAACACCTATCTCAGGGATGCAACGACCGGCGCTCCTGTTTCAAGCGGATTGCTCGATATCAACGGGCAGCCTGTTAACCTGACCAATTTTGACTTTACGCTATTTTCTTCGTTGCCGTTGCATGAGTCCGCAACCAGATATTTTGTCGGCTACGACGGGAGAATAGGCACAGATTACGAACTGAAGCTGGATCTTGCAAAGATCAGCCGCGAGTACAGTTTTACGTTCGCAAGCCCTGCATCCACTTGGGACAGCGGCCCCGGGAGCCTTTATGACACGCCAAACACGGGACTGGATGGCACAGCCCAGTTGAGCTTTCCGGTTGGCTCGCACCAGATTCTGGTGACCGGACTGGCACTGCATGAAGATTCCGTGAATCAAAAGATCTATTCGCTTTCGAACTGGCGTAATCCTGATACGAAGACCGGCTTGGGCAACTACTACAATGGCGATTCCACGATAACCTCCATTTTTGCTCAGGACGAGATCAATGCAACAGATAAGCTCACGATTTACCTTGGCGGACGACTGGATAACTGGAAGACAAGTGGTGACAGCTTGAATAACTCTGCCACTCCTCCTTACACACTTTATCCGTCTCGAAGCGCAAATGCGTTCAGTCCCAAGCTTTCAATGGTATATAAGTTAAGCGATGATGCAACGCTGCGCGCCTCCTTCGGAAGATCGTTCCGCGCACCCGCCAATCAAGATATGTACACATCATCAACCAGCAGAGGGCGCACTACCGTTGGTGACCCGAATCTTCAGCCCGAGCGGGGCACCACTTGGGAGTTGGGGAGCGAGTATAGAGTCACTGAAGCCAGCAAGGTCACTGCTACCATTTATGAAACCCAGCTCAGTAACCTGATTTATCTGCAGCAGGTTTCTCCCACGCTGTCACAACGCATCAATGCCGGAAAAGCAAGGATACGCGGAATAGAACTGGATGCATCCATAAAATTGACAAGCTGGATGGAGCTGGATGCCAATTATGCATATATCGATTCAGTCATCCTTGAAAACGAAACGGATCCGTTGAGCGTAGGCAAAAGATTGACCGATTCCCCAAAGAACATCGCCGGCATCAGCCTGACCGCCAAGCGTGGCGAGTGGTCGGGTTCGTTAAGCGCACGCTACGTCAGCCACACTTTCTGGACCGCGAAAAACACCGATGTAGTGGAAGGCGTGCCGGGCAGTTACGATGCGCACACCATGGTAAATGCCAAGCTGGGCTATGAATTTGCCAAAGGTGTGAAAGGCAGCGTGGCAATCAACAATCTTCTGGACACCGAAGCGTACTCGTACTTCCTTCTGCCGGGCCGGAATGTGACGGCAGAAATGAATTTTTCTTTCTGACAACAAGTCTGGCATGCCCGATCCGCGCCAAATCCTCGCGGCATTTCTCCCGCTTGTTCTTGCCCAAGCAGCCGGCGCGGGGATGCTTGCGGACAGATACACACCGGGAGCATCCTATTATTTCGACCATTTCGATCCCGGACAAAAACCCTGGGAACCCGGACAAAATTTGAATATCGAGGAAGTGTTCAAGAATTACCAATACTACGAGATCGTGTTCGATCGGGATGGCAAGGGCATCACCGTCTACCGATACCTGCGCGGCAGCAAGGAAGTCAGCGAACAATATCAGCTGCTGCCGGATGACTCATTGCGGAAAAAATAAACCTCCGGGATTTTGCGATCCATCGCCGGCTTTTCATTATCCGCTAATGCTCCTTTCCATCGACGCGCGGCCGGACCAGGAACGGGATATAACGCCATGCGAGCAGCGAAAAACCCAAGAACCAGCATGTTGCCGCTAGATAAATCCAGTATGCGTGGAAAGCAGAATAAAATTGTGGCGCAATGATGCGAATTGCAAAGGCCAGTATCATGAGCCACAGGACGAACTTGTCGGGTGTTTCAAAAACCACCTTCCTGCCGGTATGTCCTTTCGCGATCCTGACCAGCATGGCGGGAATGATCAGGCCCATCACGCCGAAGGTAAAGACATGGATGGACACGGATACCGGCCATTCTGGATGAACGGTCTGCCTGATGAATTCAATCAGCAATTGTGTTGTCAGTGCCAGGTAACCCAGATACATGATGCCGATGTCGATCCGCCGCATTGCCAGTTGGGGCTTGCAGTATACAAGACGACCTGCCAGCAGAAACGCGAGCAACAGCGCGATCCCGGCCGACAATTGCGGCGGCATCAGACCTGCAAACACCAGCAGCATCCCGAGTATCTTGATTGCGTTGTTCAGCAGCGAATTTTCCAGGATAGAAACCTGAAAAGCACCCTTCATGAATTGGGATAAGGTCCGCTCAAGCATTACCAAAAATGCCATACGGAACAGTCCAAGAATCATGCTCCAGCCGATTAGGTAATAGTCCTGGCTCAACATCAGATGCTTGGCTATCAGAAAAACCGGCAGTATCAGAACAAAGAAGTAGTTGTCGCTGTATGAATCGTGCTTGCGGTTGTGTATCAACGTGCTCATCAGCATCACGACGATAGCTGTCACGAACAAATTATTTGAAATCATGAACAATTGCGGCGGCCAGACACCCTGAAACCACATTCCAGCCCTCTCGAACAGCCATGCCGCCGCAAGGAACGCCAGCGCATAACCGGAGTAGCCGCGCACCCGAACCCAGTTCTTGGTTGCCGTCAACAGGAAGCCCCCCAGGACCGCCCAGCCGAAGCCAAAGAACATTTCATGGGCGTGCCACTGAACCATGGAAAACGCTGTCTTCGGTGCGGCGATCACGCCTGCAAACATCAATGCCCACACTACGGGCAGACTCAATCCCGACAGCATCGCAAGTGCAAAGAACGGCCGAAAACCGACCAGCCAGAGCGCATTGACGGGAAGATAAATTCTGTTATCCATGCACCACCCTCCCTCACTTGCGATGCAAAAGACCCTCGAGAATCGGGAAAAGCTCGCGTTCCTCGAACCGGACATGAGCCGCCAGGAATTTGCCGAATTTTTCCAAAGCCACGGCATCGCTCTGCCGCAGCGCAGTCGTCAATTCACGCAATAGCTGATGGTCTGCGAGGGTGCGTTCGGCCAGGAATTGCGATTCCTTGCCCTGCAGCAGCGGCAGCAAGGATACTTCCTCGATTTGAAAGTGAGGCTCCAGGTCGTTCTCGAAGGCACGAATAGCTTGCTGGCAGCTCAGATTCAACTGAGTCTCATCACCGGACTGCGCAGCGCGCTGACAGGCTTTTGCCAGAGTAAGCGCGGTGTGGTGCTCTCGGGACAGCGGTTGCAGCATGACACCGCGTTTCATTTTTCATTCAAACCGGAGAAATGAGAAAGACATCAGGATCATTGTTTCATTTACGCGTGAAGTCGATGACGATATTTCCGGGATCGCGCGAAACGTAATCGATTGCAATGCTTTCACCGTAAATATGGGCAAGCTGGGTCAGCAACGGCAATGGATCGTGGTCATTGATGAAGACCATCGTCTCACCGGGCTTCAGCGCATCCAGAGCGCCGAAGATTGCGGCATGACGAAATCGTTTTGCCACACCGCGCGCATCGAACGGGTAACGCTGATCGGTGGA
>QJWF01000156.1 GCA_003235435.1 Nitrosomonadales bacterium | reverse complement strand
CCGTTTCTACAGTTCTTGATGATGTCGATGGGCCCACCGTCCTCGGTCGCAACGATCGGCAGGCCGCAGGCTGCTGCCTCGATCAGCGTCAAACCAAATGGCTCGGTCAACGCGGGATTGATAAAAACGCCATGGGAGCTGGCTGCAAGGCGATAGAATACTGCCACCTCCTCCGGTTTGTGGTGTTTCGGGTAAGCGACTTTCC
Organism: Nitrosomonadales bacterium; assembly: GCA_003235435.1. GTDB lineage: Bacteria > Pseudomonadota > Gammaproteobacteria > Burkholderiales > Gallionellaceae > Gallionella. Next base: position 4,274 of record QJWF01000156.1, on the reverse strand, counting down.
CGTACAGGTCATACCTGTCGATGGACAGAAGGATCTGGTTCAGGACAGTTTTCGAGACATTTTCCATGTCCTGGATGTCGTTGCGATTGCCTGCCACGATCACCAGATTGGCGGCCTGCTGCAACTGCGGCGATTCCCCATAGGCATCAATCAATGAAACAATGTTCTTTCTCGGATCCGGCCGGGATAGTGCCAGAATGATCGGCTTGTTCGGCCGGACCAGGAAGCGCTTGAGCTCGTTCGCGACCGGACTGTTTTTTTCGTCTCCCTGGGGTGGGAAGAATTTGTCAAGATCCGTTCCTGGGGGAATTACACGCATGCGTTCGGGTTGGTAGAAATCGTATAGCCCGTATTGCTGTTCAATCTCCTGTTGTGTGCTGGTGATTACCCTTTCGGCAACGCCCAGCGTCTTTTCTTCCGCTTCGATGCGCCGCGAGATGTTGTAGGTCGATTCGATCTCGTTTCGATTGATGCCGCTGGCAAGTAATTGCTTGCGTTTGTTGCGGCCCAGTGAGTGGCCGGTATGAACAAGTGGAACTCCGAGTTGGTGGGAAAGGCGTGAGCCCACATAGCCTGCATCTGCGTAATGGCTGTGTATGATATCCGGGGTGCGTCCCTGGCTTTTGAGAAAAGCAAGGGCGTTATCGGCAAAGCTGTCCAGCGAATCCCACAATAGTTCCTTGCTGAGATATTTTTGCATGCCGCAATCGATGCGCACGATACCCACTCTTTCTGCAAGCGACTCGAAAGGTTCGGAATAATCGGAACTGACCTGGCTGTCGATGACCCGGCGTGTCAACAAAACGACTTTTTCGACATCGGTGCGTTCTCCCAGGGCACGGGCGAGTTCAACGACATACTTTGTTTGGCCGCCTGTGTCTGCGTCGCGTCCCAGTTCAAGGTCGTGCCCGCGGATCAACCCGTGTACGCTTATCAATACAATGAACAATGGTGGCTTGGTTCCGGATGGATGTTTTTTCACAGTCCCCACTCCCTGATGAATGGCTTGTAGAAATCCGGATGGTCGGGAATGGCACCACGAATTTCACAGATTGCCCCGGCGAATGCTATGGCTCTCTCCATGGTAGTGATCGCAGCCCATCCCTTCAGCAATCCCAGTATGCAGACAGCGGCAAAACCATCGCCGGCGCCAACAGTATCTGCCAGTTTTGTGATCTTGTTTTTCACCCCAACCGTGGTTTTATTGCCGCTTCGATCGATCTGCCATGCTCCTTCCTCTCCGCAAGTGATTACGGTCCGCTCAAGTTTGAACCGATTCATCAGGTCAACGACCTGATCATCAACGCTGTTTCCGGTCAACTTGAACATCTCCGTCAATATCGACAATTCATCATCATTCAACTTGACGATATTCGCAAATTGCAGGGATTTCCGGATTGTCTTTTCCTCGTACCACGGGGTGCGCAAGTTGATATCAAGGAATTTCATAGCATCCGTGCTGAGCAACAAATTTTCCAGTGCCCCTCTGGAGGCTTGATTTCGCTGTGAGAGGGTACCGTAATAAACCATTTCAGGATGCATTGAAAAAGCGGCCTTTTGCACCTCTTCGGTATGGATGAAATCGTAAGCCTGCGTTGGAAGAATCTCGAAACGGTGGCCGCCTTCCTCCATATGGACCTGGACGCGACCGGTCGGATGAGTATCATCACATTGAACACCCATGATTTCCATCTCGGATTGCGACATTGCCTGCAATACTTGTTTGCGCAGCGCGTCACGTCCAACTCGTGTGATCAGGACCGGGTTTTGTCCGAATGCCTTGAGGTGTCGCGCAACATTGAATGGCGCGCCGCCAAGCACGGTTCGGTCCGGGAAGATGTCTGCCAGCACCTCGCCAAACAGCAGGACTGTGCCTTTGTTATTGGCATGATCAGACTGCATCACTGTAGCAGGTCGACTGGAGCTCGTTTGGTTGTTCATTGTTTTGAATTCATCCTTATCGCGGAAGTCTCACCTGAAAAAGTGCACTGGGGCGGCGAAGGTTCGCAACTTCAATCCGAAAACACAAATTCTTCAATGGCAGTCCGATGCGATCTTTTGTCGGCGGGCAAACTCTGATCTGCAGCTCAATGCCCGTCTACATCTTCACATGACTTTCATTGGCTAGAAATGGAGCCGGCCATGCGCCGCGAAACAAGACAGGACTACTGGCTTTGCTTGACGATCAAGTCAGCGCGGCGGTTCTCTTTCCAGCATCGTTCCTCATGACAGGCAAGCCTTGGCTTTTCTTCTCCCAGGCTTACGGTTTCAATCCGGCGGCTTGGTATTCCCATTACCTCAAGGGATTTTCGAACTGCGTATGCGCGTTTGCTTCCCAGCGAAAGGTTATATTCACCGCTGCCGCGCTCGTCAGCGTTGCCTTCAAGTGTTACTGTGGTGTTTTCATGTTCCTTCATGAAATCCGCCAGTTGCTCAATGATCCCGTGGTACTCGGGTTTGATGACGAATTCGTTGAAGTCAAAGTAGACGCTATTCTGCTGTATCGCCTGCAATTGTGCTGCCAGGTCAGCAGAAGTTACACTGGGCCGGGCGGCGATAGCCGTTTCGATCCCGGGACCGGATTGACGAGAATCGCCAGTGATTTCTTGTGATGCTTCCTGCGTTGTCGTCGTACCGGGTGCGGAGGCGCATGCTGCAAGTACAAGGGAAACCAAGACTGCTGTCAGGCTCGTCTTCATAGGTGTTCTCCTTTCGTTAAATTGGACAGGTTCGCATGATTGCTGTTTGACGATTGCCAATTATACAGGAAGCCGCTTATGCCCCTGGTTCCGTCGTCCCGAAACTGGCGAACAGGATGGCAAGGTTGTCCATGTTTCGAGTAAATCAGAGATCTTGTAAGGTACAATCCTGCTTGGATGAATTAAGGAGTTACCTAATGTCAATAACGGTTTTGATCATCGGCTTGCTGGTGTTCTTCGCCCACTTTCTATCGATGCAATTTCGCAGGACCCATATTCCGGATGTACTGGTGCTGGTGATCCTTGGCATCGTTATTGGTCCGATTCTGGGCTTTGTTGCGCCTTCCGACTTTGGCAGGATTGGATCGCTGTTTGCCACCATTGCTTTGGTGGTGATCCTGTTTGAAGGAGGAACTACGCTGGATTTGAGTGTGCTGAGCAGATCCCTGACTACTACAGGCATACTGGCATTGGGTAGTTTTACCTTGACTACTACAATCGTGACTTTGATCGGAATTTATGTGCTCAATTTTACGATATTACCGGCCTGTCTGCTTGGTCTCATTTTGGGCAGTACCTCTCCTGCCGTGGTTATTCCTATGGTTACCAGTCTGCGTTTGTCCGATAAGCCTGCCACAGTGCTTGTGCTTGAATCAGCGCTGACTGATGTGCTTAGCATCATAGGCGTATTCGCGTTATTGCAGATTCATTTGCACGGGGAAGTGGCGCCGGGCAAACTGATCGGTGAGGTGCTGGCGGCCATGATAATTGCGTCGTTTATAGGCGTAATGGGGGGAATCGGTTGGCTGATGGTGTTGGGGAGGGTGCGCGATTTCCCAAACACTATCTCGTCCACCCTTGCATATGTTTTTATCGTCTATGGACTGACCGAGTTGCTGGGTTTCTCTGGCGCTATCGCTTCTCTGGCGCTGGGCATCACGCTGACCAATTTCGAGAAGTTCGGCTTGCACCGCATTCCGAGTATTGATCGGAACATCGTTCCGCTGAACGAAATAGACAAGGCGTTTTACAGTGAGGCCGTTTTCCTGCTGAAGACCTACTTTTTCGTCTATCTCGGCATCTCCATACAGTTTAGTGAAATAAATTTGGCCCTCACTTCGGCTTCAATTGTTCTGATGGTATACGCCATGCGTCTCGCGCTTACCCGCCTTATCTTTCGCGATACCAGTTACAGCCTGCGTGATGCTGCCATCACCTCGATGATGGGTCCCAAAGGTTTGGCATCGGCCGTGCTGGCCACCTTGCCGCTCAAATATGGCGTGCCAGGGGGCGAGATGATCCGCGATGTTACCTATATGGTGGTTTTGATCAGTATCGCGTTGACCGCATTGCTGGTCATGTCCTACCCCAGAGACTTCTCACAGCGCATCTATTCCCATACCCTGAAAAAGCCTCTGCCGGCAGAATCGGCAAGTTAATGCGTCGAACAGCTTCACTCATTTGTTTGTCTAACATTTGAGATGGCTGGATGCGTGACAGAACAAGGATGAAAATGCCTTGCCGGTGCAATGAGGTTGTAGATCGAGATGATGACTTGCGGCAGTTACATCCCGG
>QJWF01000040.1 GCA_003235435.1 Nitrosomonadales bacterium | reverse complement strand
TTGCTTGGCCTGCTCGGGGCAACCTACTGGCTCAACCAGCAGGCTCAGCCGGAACCCGTCAAGTCGGACGGCAGCAAGCGCCACGATCCTGATTCCATTGTGGAGAATTTTTCTGCGGTAAAGCTCAATAAGCAGGGGACGCCTTACTTCATCATGAGTGCAGCAAAGATGATGCATTTTCCTGATGATGACAGCACATCACTTCAGGCTCCGCGCCTTACTCTGCTGGCCGAAGACAGCCCGCCACTGCTAGCCACATCTGAATCCGGATCCATTTCCAAAAAAGGGGATGAACTGTTTTTGCAGGGCGGCGTCGAGGTATTGCGCGATGCCGCTCAGGAACAGGATCAGCTTAAGCTGCAAACAGAGTCACTAAAAATAATCCCTGAACAGGATTTGGCGAGATCGGATAATGCTGTCAAACTAACCGAAGCGCATACTACCGTAAATGCGATCGGCCTAGAACTCAACAACAAGACCCGAACCATCAAACTGCTTTCCCGGGTAAAAAGCGAATATGTACCACCGATCAAATAAGTACCCGCCGAATAGCCTCGAATGGAGAAGCTTATCCGAACTAGGCGATCCCGAGGCATGCAATATAGACCGGCAATTAAACCTCTTTGAGACTCAGGCACCGCCACTGCTATCGGCAATTCTCATGGAAACTCGATATTACCTCCATGCGAAAGTTTCCCCCGGGTTGAATATCCTGTTTCTGGTAACCTTTTTACTCTTTTCGCCCGAAAGCTTTGCCGAACATGCCGACCGAGACAAGCCGCTTATCCTTGAAGCCGACCAAGTGCTGATCGATGATAAGCATAATACCAGCACTTTCTCAGGCAACGTGCGATTGGCCCAGGGCAGTTTGCTGATACGTGGCGACAGGATTGAAGTTCTGAAAAGCGGTGACGGTTTCCAGCAAACCAAGGCGTATGGCAATACCGCCAGTTTCAGGCAGAAACGCGAAGGCTCGGAAGAATACATGGAGGGTTATGGGGAGCGCATCGAATATGACACCCGTACCGGTACAGTGGACTTTTATGGACAGGCGCGCGTCAAGCGTGAATTGGACGAAGTGCGCGGCGACCACATCACCTACAACATGAAAACCGAAACATTCCAGGTGAGCGGTGGAACAAGTTCGACCAGTACTGAACCAAAACGGGTTCGCGCAGTGTTGCAACCAAGGCCGAAACCGGAAGCTTCGGTTCCATCCAGCAAACCCTTGCCGGATGGAGCTTCCGGCAAGAACTCTTCCTCCCGGCAGTAACCATGAGTGAATTGCGAGCAATAGGCCTGAAGAAAAAATACGGCTCACGTACCGTAGTGAAGGACGCCTCGTTATCGCTAAATAGCGGTGAAGTTGTCGGATTGCTCGGACCGAATGGCGCTGGCAAGACCACGATGTTCTACATGATCGTCGGACTAATTGCCGCGGATGGCGGGGAAATCTTCATCGACGATACGAATATCACTCACTTGCCGATACATCGCCGTGCTCGCTTGGGTCTGGGTTATCTTCCCCAGGAAGCCTCGATATTCAGGCGACTGACGGTGGAGCAAAACGTCCGTGCCGTACTGGAGTTGCAAAATCACCCCGAGGACGGAATACAGAACAGGCTGCAAGGATTGCTGGAGGATCTGCATATCACTCACATCAGAAAAAATCCTGCGGTCAGCCTGTCCGGAGGTGAACGGCGGCGCGTGGAAATCGCTCGAGCATTGGCGACCGAACCACGTTTCATCCTGCTTGACGAACCGTTCGCGGGCGTTGACCCCATTGCAGTGCTGGATATCCAGAAAATCATCCGTTTTCTAAAGGATCGCGGCATCGGGGTTCTGATCACAGATCATAACGTGCGTGAAACTTTGGGCATCTGCGATCGCGCCTATATCATCAATGCAGGTTCGGTAATGGCTGAAGGCAAGCCGGATGAAATCATTTATAATGAAGGCGTGAGAAAAGTATATCTGGGAGAGCACTTCAAGCTATGACGCGAAGGCGTCCCGTACACGAAACCAGGCAATGAAACCCGCTCTACAACTCCGACTGTCCCAGCAACTGACGCTTACTCCTCAGTTGCAACAGGCTATCCGTTTGCTGCAACTTTCCACTTTGGACATGCATCAGGAAGTTGCTCGCATGCTCGAAGAAAACCCCATGCTGGAAGTTGATGATGAGTCTACTATCCGTGACTTCACGTTGGAGCCGAAAGGCCAGGCTACCGCATCCAATGAGGAATCCGAGCAAACCCGTAACAATGATCAAGGCGCTGACGATTTCGGAAACGAACCCGCTGATTGGAATACCGGTGGCAGCATTGCGCGAGGCGAGGACGACGAGGACGACTCCTTCCCCGAACAGGCCGCCGAACAAGCCAGCTTGAGCTCTCATCTGCATAACCAATTGGCCATCAGCTCAATTGAGGGAAAAGATCGAAAGGTGGTCGGGTTGTTGATCGACGCTTTGGACGAAAATGGCTATCTTGCGCAGAATCTTGAGGAGCTGGCGGAACTGTTGCCCGACGAGTTGGAAATCACGCTGGATGATCTGGAAACAGCGCTGATACAGCTCCAGCATCTGGACCTGCCCGGTCTGGGTGCCCGTAATCTTGGCGAGTGCCTGACCCTGCAACTTAAGGCTCTTCCCGAAGACACTCAGCACCTCGAACTGGCGGTCAGACTGGTGACCAATCATCTGGATCTGCTTGCAGCACATGATTTCGCCAAGATCAAAAAGCTGTTGCGCTGCTCGGACGACGAACTGCGCGCCGCCCAGCAACTGATAGTCTGCCTAAACCCAAAGCCCGGCTCGGAATTCGGCCATAGTATCGCAGATTACGTGGTGCCGGACGTGATCGTGGAAAAGCACAAAAACAAATGGCGTGTCAGGCTTAATGCAGAAGCGTTGCCCAAGCTCCGCGTCAACAAGATTTACGCAAATATATTGCAACAGAGGGGTGAAAACAACTCCTCCCAATTGGCCACCCAATTACAGGAAGCAAAGTGGTTGATAAAAAACCTGCAGCAGCGTTTTGACACAATTTTGCGTGTTGCCGAAGCCATCGTCGAAAGGCAAAGCGATTTTTTCGAGCATGGCGAGATCAGCATGCGCCCTCTGGTGTTGCGGGAGATCGCGGATGCCCTTGAATTGCATGAATCCACCATATCCCGCAGCACCACCCAGAAATTCATGCTGACTCCACGCGGCATTTATGAATTCAAGCATTTCTTTTGCAGTGGTTTGGCTACTGATAGTGGAGGCACATGCTCTTCCACTGCGATACGAGAATTGATAAAACAACTGGTCAGCGAGGAAGACGTGCGCAAACCCCTTACCGACAGTCGCATGTCAGAAATCCTGGCACAGCAGGGCATTGTCGTCGCCCGGCGTACCATAGCAAAGTACCGGGAGTCCATGCATATCCTCCCGGTTAATCTCCGTAAATCACTCTAACAAAGGAGCTAGTGATGAATCTTCAACTGACAGGCCGGCATCTTGAAATCACTCCCGCGATTCGCGGCTATGTAAACGAAAAGTTCGGCAAGATCAAACGCCATTTCGATCATGTCATAGACATGAACATCATACTTTCGGTTGAAAAACTGCAGCAAAAAGCCGAAGCCACCATACATATCAGCGGCAAAAACCTATTCGTCGAATGTGAAGACGAGAACCTGTATGCGGCGATTGATATGCTGGTAGACAAACTGGAGCGCCAGGTGAGAAGGCACAAGGAAAAGCAGACTGCTCGGCGCCATGACGATACCGGCAAGCACGGCACTGCAGAATAGCAACTACGAAATCCGCCATCGCTGCCAAATACTTACCAGAGCAGGTCGACGCCATGAACCTAATCAGCAAAATTTTGCTCCCCGATAATATTCTGCTGGACAGCGAATCCACCAGCAAGAAACGTGTATTCGAACGTGTAGGATTGCTGTTTGAAAACAACCAGCAGATCGGCCGCAGCATGGTTTTTGACAGCTTGTTCGCGCGCGAAAAGCTGGGCTCGACCGGGCTGGGACAGGGAGTGGCTATCCCTCATGGGCGTATCTCCAAGTTGCGCGACGCGACCGCAGCTTTCGTCAAAACCACACACCCGATCCCGTTCGATGCTCCAGATGGATTGCCGGTAAATCTGATTTTCGTGCTTCTTGTACCGGACAGGGCCAACGATCTGCATCTGCAAATCCTCGGCGAACTGGCCCAGATGTTCAGCGACTCCCAGTTCCGCAATCGCCTCCTCGCGAGCGAGGACACTGCCAGCATCCATCAGTTGTTCTATGACTGGAGCAGTACCGCATGAAAGCAGATCCTAAATTCCATGACAAGCAGGCACGGCTCGAATTAAGCCGCGTAGCAGGCAAGGACGGCAGCGACCGCATCATCGACAACAAAGAGGTTATCGCCTCCAACAAAGGGATAGTCGGCCACCTCAACTTGGTCCACCCGAACTGGGTGCAGGTTTTGAGCGAGATCGAACTGGATTATATGCGTTCACTGAATGATGAGCAGCTCAACAAAGCATTTCGGAAAATCGAACAAAGTGGCACGACCTGCCTGATCGTGGCAGGTACCAACGATATCCCGGAAAAACTGATCGCATTTGCAAACCAATCCCACATACCTCTGTTTTGTTCCCCAAAACCCAGCGTGCAGCTGATGTGGCTGATCCGCCACTATCTTGCCAAAGCGCTTGCTGAATCCACAACACGCCATGGCGTGTTTCTGGATGTGCTGGGTGTCGGCGTCATGATCACCGGCGAAAGCGCTGTCGGAAAAAGTGAACTCGGACTGGAGCTTATCACACGCGGCAGCGGATTGGTTGCCGACGACATCGTTGAATTGCACCATATCGCACCGGATACGCTTGAGGGACGCTGCCCGGAATTGCTGCGGGATTTCCTCGAAGTTCGCGGCTTGGGTGTGCTTAACATCCGCATCATGTTCGGCGAGACAGCGGTGCGGCGGAAAAAGAGTCTCAAGCTGATTGTGCATCTGCATCGTCCTCCCGGCGGCGATTTATCACAAGTAGAACGCCTTCCCTTGAATGCTTCCCATCAGGAGATCCTCGGCGTGAACATCACCACCGTGAATATCCCGGTGGTCGCTGGACGCAATCTCGCGGTGCTCGTTGAGGCAGCCGCACGCAATTTTGTGCTGCAACAGCGCGGCATTGACAGCATGCAGGAATTCATTGCGCGTCATGACCAGTTGTTGCTGAATGATTGAATCCCCAGCATATGCAGCTGTATTTGATTAGCGGCTTGTCCGGCTCAGGCAAGAGCATCACTCTAAAGGTATTGGAAGACAGCGGTTTCTATTGCGTGGACAATCTGCCAGCCGATCTTCTTGCCGCACTGGTGGAGCACTTGCAACAGGCTGGTTATCACAATATCGCAGTGAGCATAGACGTGCGCAGCGCAAACAGCGTGCAGCATCTTCCTCCACTGATGCAGCAAATAAGGAAACAAGGCGTGGAAGTGCATGTACTGTTTCTGGATGCGCAAAGCGACACTTTGGTAAAGCGCTTTTCGGAAACTCGCCGCCTGCACCCGCTCAGCGATGGACGGCGCACACTGCCTGAATGCGTGCAACACGAGCGCGAATTGCTCGCCGGGATCAGCGACATCGGCCATCATATCGACACCAGTGAACTCAATGCCAACGCGCTTCGGGCCAGGGTGAAACAATTCATCAAACTGGATCGAGCACGCCTAACGCTGCTTTTTGAATCCTTCGGCTACAAGCATGGAATCCCGCTGGATGCTGACTTCGTGTTCGATGTGCGCTGCCTGCCCAACCCCCACTACGAGGCACTGCTGCGCCCATTGACCGGACGCGACACCGCGGTGATAAAATTCCTGGACAATACCCCGAGCGTGCAACAGATGTTCAATGATATTCTTGATTTCCTCGATCGCTGGCTCCCCGGTTTTGTTGCGGATAACCGCAGCTACCTTACCGTTGCCATCGGCTGTACTGGCGGCCAGCACCGCTCTGTCTATCTCGTCGAAAAACTCTCGGCTTATTTTCAGGACAAGCAACAGGTGCTGGTGCGCCACCGCGAACTGACTTGACCCCATGCTCTCAGCTTCTCTGTCACACATCAAATCAGGCGACTGGTTGACCATAATACTCGGTAGCATTGGCGTATTGCTTATTACAGTCGAATTGTGGGGCGGGGAACTTGCCGACAAGGCGATCATCCGCAGCGGCGGAAAAATTTTCCGTGAAGTCCCTTTGTCTCGTGATCAGCACATCGAAGTGCCCGGTCCGCTGGGGATCAGCATCATCAGCATCAAACAACGCAAGGCGCGCATCGCCTCAGATCCCAGCCCTCGACAATACTGTGTGCGCCAGGGCTGGCTGCAACAAGCAGGAGAGATTGCACTATGCCTCCCAAATCAGGTAAGCATCGAATTGGCAGGTAGCAAAAAACGATACGACAGTCTCAATTACTAGCAATATATTTTTATGCAATTGAATACTGGACCGCTCCGCCTCGAAACCACCGCCGAAGACCACCAAATTGCACGCATGGCGGCGGTGGCACTCGGACTGACGGTTCTGGAAAGTGCTGTACCTTCGCCGCTCCCCGGAGTGAAGCCCGGGCTGGCAAACATCGTCACGCTGATCGTGCTGGCACGTTATGGTTGGCGCATGGCGGCATGGGTGTCGCTGTTGCGCGTGATGGCTGGCAGCCTGCTGTTCGGAAATTTTCTGGCACCGGGATTCTTCCTCGGCCTGTCCGGCGCGGTTTTCAGTCTGATCGTGCTGGCATTCGCGCAGTATTTGCCTGTGCGCTGGTTTGGCCCTGTCACCCACAGCATCTGTGCCGCTTTCGCTCACATCGCCGGGCAGTTGCTGGTGGTATAT
>QJWF01000216.1 GCA_003235435.1 Nitrosomonadales bacterium | reverse complement strand
GATCTTGCTGATCATCGAGGGAAGCGTGGCTTCAAGTATGTTGAATGAAGTAAAGAACACCAGCAATGCCGCGGCTACACCCCATAGGCTGTTCTGCGCAAGCATCAGCAGGACTTGAGCGCACATTGCGAGAAAGACCGCAAGCACAAAGATCTGTTTCATCTTCGCTTTCTTTTCAGCGATGATTATCGGTGGGATCATCAGCACAAACGCGATCAGCATTACCGGCAAATAGATATACCAATGATGCGCGACTTCCAGACCATCCCGCTCTAGTACAAATGGTACTTGCATGAATACCGACATCAGTATCGCATGTAGCGAGAATATGCCGAAATCGAGGCGCAACAGGTCCTTGTTGCGCATGACCTCGGCGAATCTTTTGCTGCTGGCCCCTGAATCGCTATGGAAGCGGGTGATCGCAGGATCGGGTATCACCCACTTAACAACCCCCAGCGCAAGAAGCGCCAGGAAGCCAGTCATCTGGAAGATGCCGGGAACGCCAATTACACTGTTAAGCAGCGGTGATAGCACCATCGATATAGAAAATGTGATTCCAATGGTGATTCCGATCATCGCCATTGCCTTGGTACGATGTTCCTCCCGGGTCAGATCGGCAGTCAGCGCCATCACTGCTGCGTTTAGCGCCCCCGCACCCTGCACCACTCGCCCGATTATTACCCAGTAGATATCGCTCGCATATGCGGCAATGAAACTGCCCAGCGCGAACAGAATCAGACTGGCATAGATCACGGGTTTGCGCCCATACCTGTCAGACATCCACCCGGCAGGTATTTGCAATATGGCTTGGGTCAAACCGTAAGCCCCCAGCGCAATGCCCATCAGCAGATGGCTCTCACCGCCAGGGAGATGCTCCGCATATAGCGCGAACACCGGCAGGATGATGAACAGGCCCAGCATGCGCAGGCCGTAGATGCCGGCCAAGCCGGTACTGGCGCGGCGTTCGGCCGCGGTCATGGATTCGGAGATATGTTGCATGGATGTATTCAGAATGCGTTAAAAGTCGCGCATTTTAACAGGTCAGCGCTCCCGCCGGCAGGAATATCCAGTCGTTGAGGTTCATGAGTTTCTAACCATATATAAGCAAACACCGGACAACATGAAAATCTTGCCTGAATTCCAGGCTGTCAAAAGATCAAACTAGGTATTGAATAGCGTGTTCTGTAACCAGGTTGGTTGGGAAACTACAAAAATTCGCGTAAACTGTCAGGTCGTCTCAACATAGATAGATGGCATGGAACAGATACGGATACGCGGCGCACGCACGCACAATCTAAAGAACATCAGTCTCGACTTACCGCGCCACAAACTGGTGGTCATCACCGGCTTGTCAGGTTCAGGTAAGTCCTCACTCGCTTTCGACACCTTGTATGCTGAAGGGCAACGCCGCTATGTAGAGTCATTGTCAGCTTACGCACGGCAGTTTCTGCAGTTGATGGAAAAACCGGATGTAGATCTGATTGAAGGATTGTCACCCGCAATCGCCATTGAACAGAAAGCCACATCTCACAACCCCCGTTCCACGGTCGGTACTGTCACCGAAATACATGATTACCTGCGCCTATTGTTCGCTCGGGCCGGTGATCCTTATTGTCCGCAGCACGACCTGATTTTGCAGTCACAAAGCGTAGGCCAGATGGTAGATCACGTGCTTGAATTGCCGGAAAGTACCCGAATCATGATCCTGTCGCCGCTTGTGGTTGAGCGCAAGGGCGAGCAAGCAGATCTGTTCGATGAACTCCGCGCCCAAGGTTTCACCCGCTTGCGCATCAACGGCAAAGTGTATGAGATTGATGCGCTTCCCTCTTTGCAAAAGACCAAAAAACACACTGTCGAGATCGTGGTGGACAGACTGAAGGTCAATTCAGAATCCAAGCAGAGGCTGGCGGAATCATTTGAGACCGCACTACGTCACGCCGATGGTCGCGCAGTTGCGGTTGAAATGGATACCGAAAAAGAACATCTTTTCTCGGCCAAGTTTGCATGTCCGATATGCAGCTACTCTTTGCCAGAACTTGAGCCGAGATTATTCTCATTCAACAACCCGATGGGCGCCTGCCCAAAGTGCGACGGACTTGGCAACATCAGCTTTTTTGATCCCAAACGCATCGTCGCCTTCCCGCAGCTTTCACTGAGCTCTGGCGCCATCAAGGGATGGGACCGACGCAACCAGTTCTATCACCAACTGCTTGCCAGCTTAGCAAGACATTACGACTTCGATCTGGAACGTTCCTTTGAGAGCCTGCCCGACAAAATACAAAACATCATTCTGTTCGGCAGCGGAAAGGAAGAGATCGCATTTCAGTACATGGCCGAGCGAGGTAAACCAACTATACGCGAACACGTCTTCGAAGGTATCGTCCATAATCTTGAACGCCGTTACCAGGAAACGGACTCACCAACGGTACGTGAAGAGCTGGCAAAATATCTGAACAGCTGCACCTGCCCTGAGTGCAATGGCTCACGCCTGCGTCTTGAATCACGCCATGTGCGTGTTGCCGACAGGAATATCTACGAGATCAGCACGCTTCCGCTGAAGCAGGCGCTGGCTTTTTTTCAAGGCTTGACGCTGCATGGCAAAAAGCAGGCGATTGCGGAAAAGATCATGCATGAGATCGCAAGTCGGCTGGTCTTTCTTAACAACGTCGGCCTGGAATATCTTTCTCTGGAACGTTCTGCCGAAACCTTGTCAGGTGGAGAGTCCCAGCGTATCAGGCTAGCCTCACAGGTCGGCTCCGGTTTAACCGGTGTGATGTACGTGTTGGACGAGCCTTCCATCGGCCTTCATCAGCGTGACAACGACAGGCTGCTTGCAACGCTCAAAAAACTGCGTGATATGGGAAACAGTGTGATTGTCGTGGAACATGATGAAGAAGCGATCCGCGCAGCTGATCATGTGGTGGACATGGGTCCAGGGGCTGGCGAGCATGGTGGCCTGATCGTTGCACAAGGCACACCGGATGAAATCTGCCAGAACAGGGAATCACTGACCGCCGATTATCTGACCGGCCGCCGCGGCATCGCGATACCAAAAAGAACGTTGTTGCCGGATCCGAAACGAATGTTGCAAATCGTTCGCGCAAGCGGAAACAATTTGAAACAGGTTACATTGAATCTTCCGGTAGGCCTGATGGTATGCGTGACCGGAGTATCAGGGTCAGGAAAATCCACGCTGATCAACGACACCTTGTATCTCGCGGTTGCACAGCACCTTTACGGCAGCAGCGCAGAACCTGCGCCGTTCGCCGAGATCAGCGGACTTGAATTCTACGACAAGGTGATAAATGTAGATCAAAGTCCGATCGGACGAACGCCGCGCTCCAATCCGGCTACTTACACCGGCCTGTTCACGCCGATTCGCGAACTGTTCGCTGCCGTGCCTTCAGCCCGCGAGCGAGGCTATGGGCCTGGTCGTTTCTCTTTCAATGTCAAGGGTGGCCGATGCGAATCCTGCCAGGGCGATGGGGTACTCAAAGTCGAGATGCACTTTTTGCCGGACGTATATGTACCGTGTGACGTATGTCACAGCCAGCGTTACAACCGGGAAACGCTGGAGATCCAGTACAAGGGCAAAAACATTCACCAAATTTTGCAGATGACTGTCGAACAGGCACATGATTTTTTCAAGCCTGTTCCGGTCATTGCTCGCAAACTCCAAACGCTGCTCGACGTCGGTTTGGGTTATATCTCGCTGGGACAATCCGCTACTACATTGTCCGGTGGTGAAGCGCAGCGTATCAAACTGTCGCTGGAACTTTCCAAGCGCGATACTGGACGCACCTTGTATATCCTTGACGAGCCTACCACCGGCCTGCATTTCCACGACATCGCGCTGTTGCTCAAAGTGATCCACAAATTGCGCGACCATGGCAACACCGTGGTGGTGATCGAGCACAATCTCGATGTGATAAAAACCGCTGATTGGGTGATCGACCTCGGCCCGGAAGGAGGCGACGGCGGCGGCCGCATCATCGCAGAAGGCTCCCCCAGAGAAATCGCGCAAAACAAGCGCAGCGTAACCGGAAAATACTTGCTACACGCGTTCGGAAAACCAGTTTAGAGCGGCTGTGCTATGCGAATAGCAAACAAATTCACCATACCCGATACCGAGATCGAATTGCATGCCATCCGTGCCCAGGGTGCAGGCGGGCAGAACGTCAACAAGGTCTCTAATGCCATACATTTGCGCTTTGACATCGCAGCATCGTCTTTGCCTGATGATTATAAGGACAAGCTCAGACTGACATCCGACAGGCGTATTTCCAGCGACGGTGTAATTATCATCAAGGCACAACGCTACCGCAGCCAGGAAAAGAACCGTGACGATGCTTTGGAACGCCTTCAGGCCTTGATTGAAAGTGCGACCTTCGCTCCCAAGCACCGGACCAAAACCGAACCAACACGCGCTTCAAAGGCAAGACGACTTGAGAACAAGATACGGCGTGGAACACTGAAGTCACTACGCGGCAAAATCGAAAATTAGCCAGGTTTAGAATCAAAAAAGCCGGACGG
>QJWF01000184.1 GCA_003235435.1 Nitrosomonadales bacterium | reverse complement strand
ATTGGTTCCCGCCGCCGGTTCGGGTGCGCGCATGGGGCAGGATTTGCCTAAACAGTATCTGCCGCTGGCCGGTCAGCCGATGATCGCGCACGCACTCGCAACTCTGTGTGCCTGCGCGGAGATTTCCACGGTGTTTGTGGTGCTGGCTCCCGGCGATACGCTGTTCCACAGTTACGATTGGTCGCGTTTCGGCGAAAAACTGCAGACCCTGTATTGCGGCGGCGAGACGCGCTCCGAAAGCGTGCTGAACGGCCTGCTGGCTTCCGAACTGGAGCCGGACGAATGGGTGCTGGTGCATGATGCTGCACGACCCTGCCTGACCCGGAATGATCTGGACAGGCTTATCGCGGAAGTTCGCGACGACGAAGTGGGCGGCATCCTCGCGGTGCCGGTGGCAGATACGCTGAAACGCGATGACGGGCATGGCCGTATCCTGCACACCGAAAGCCGCGAACTGTTATGGCAGGCACAGACTCCGCAAATGTTTCGCGTCGAACTGTTGACGCTGGCTTTGCAGCAGACCGGCAGCTATACCGACGATGCTTCCGCAGTCGAGGCGCTGGGCAAGCAACCCAGGCTGGTCGCGAGCGAATACTGCAACCTGAAAGTGACCTATCCGCAGGATATGCTTTTGGCAGAGTTGCTATTGACCAAGGGTGAATAACTGCCGAGCTTGATATAACTGTATTGCTCAATGGCTCAAAATGCTCATTTTCCAGTGTTTAAATTCGCTTTTTCACCATTTCGCGCCTTGTCATCGCTCACAACGTTTTCACCGCACCATGCAGAAAATATTGAGGAATTAAAATGAGAATCGGACAGGGTTTCGACGTACACCACCTTGTAGAGGGACGCAAGCTGACCATCGGCGGTGTCGAGATCCCGCACGACAAGGGATTGCTCGGGCATTCAGATGCGGACGTGCTGCTACATGCGATCACCGATGCGCTTCTGGGTGCTGCGGCGCTGGGAGACATCGGGCGGCATTTCGCAGATTCCGACGCGAAATACAAGAATATCGACAGCCGCATCCTGTTGCGCGAAGCGATGCACCTTGTTCGAGAGCAGGGTTATCGCGTTGCCAACGTGGATGCGACCATCATCGCTCAGGAACCGAAAATGGCCCCGCATGTCTTTCAGATGGTGGCAAACATCGCTGCCGATCTTCGTGTCGAAAGAAGCGCCGTCAACGTAAAGGCGACCACCACCGAAAAACTGGGCCTGACCGGACGCGGCGAAGGGATAGCGGCAATGGCGGTGGTGTTGCTGCTGGCGGATTGATCGATGGAAAACTGATGCAAGTTTTGGCTCTGGATACTTCCACCGAATACTGCTCGGTCGCGCTGTGGCGGGATGGGGCAGTCATCGAGCGTTGCGACCTGGTCGGTCAAAGACATTCCGAAGTTTTGATGGAGATGGTGGACTCGGTGCTGTGCGACGCCGATGCGAAATTGACCCAGCTTGATGGCATCGCATTCGGCATGGGACCGGGCTCGTTCACCGGGGTACGTATCGCCTGCGGTTCTGCTCAGGGTTTGGCGCTCGGTTCGAATCTTCCAGTTGCAGGCGTGTGTACGCTGGAGGCTTTGGCCGAGGCATCGGGCAAGCCGCGCGTGGTTGCGGCACTGGATGCACGCATGGGCGAGCTGTATCTTGCCGCGTACGAAAAACGCGATGGGGTATGGATAACCGTGATCGAGCCCTGCCTGTGCAGGCCCGAGATTGCACCAATGGTGACGGGTTCGGAATGGTTCGGAGCGGGCAGCGGTTTTGCCTCGCATGGAGATGCGTTGACCGCTAGATTAGCCGGACAATTGCAGGGAGTTGATGGCGAAGCGATACCACGGGCTGCGGCAATCTCCTTTCTCGGCGCGGCACGATTCGCGCTCGGGCAGGGCTTGGATGCGGCCGAGGCGTTGCCATTGTATCTGCGCGACAGGGTAGCCCTTAAGATCAGCGAGCGCGGGCAGCAAGCCAGCGCAACAGCAGGGCGCTGATGCGAAACATGACACCGGAGGATATAGATGAGGTGCATGGCATCGAACTGTCGGTGCAAGCCTATCCCTGGACCCGGGGCAATTTCATTGATGCGTTGAAATACGGCTACGTGTGCTGCGTGGATGAGGATAATGGCGCATTGCGCGGGTATGCGATCATGATGCCGGTGGTTGATGAAGCGGAACTGCTTAACATCAGCGTGGCGGCAGCGCATCAGCGCAAGGGGCTGGGAAAGATGATAATCAAGGAGATGCTGCAGAAGGCGCTTGCGATGAATTTGAAACGCGTATATCTCGAAGTGCGGCCGTCCAATGTTGCCGCGATCGCATTGTACAGGCGCTCCGGCTTCGAACTGATCGGGGTGCGCAGGGATTATTATCAGAATGCAAACGGCAGCGAAGACGCGCTGGTGATGTCGTGCGATTTATCGGGTGAGGCAAATGGACAGGCGTGAAGCGATTCTGCGCGAACTGAATCTGTATCCGCTATGGGTGCGGCGTGATCAGACTGCCTCGACGGCAGGCGATCCACGGCCCGCTGAAGCACTTGCCGAATCTGTTGCGCCGATCGCTGCCGAGTTGGCGGCATATGACGTTCCGGCTGACATCGATACATCGTCAGCCGTGCCGAATACCATGCTTGATGGGCTCGACTGGCCTGAACTGAAGCAGAGGGTATATGACTGTACCGCCTGCAGGCTGCGCGCCGGATGCACCCAGACGGTATTCGGGGTTGGTGATGAAAATGCCGACTGGTTGTTTGTCGGAGAGGGGCCGGGGGCTGACGAGGACGCGCTGGGCGAACCATTCGTCGGGCAGGCAGGCAAGCTGCTGGACAACATGCTGCTGGCGATCAGGCTCAAGCGCGGCAACAACGTTTATATCGCCAATATCGTGAAGTGCAGGCCGCCTGGCAATCGCACTCCTGCCGATGAAGAGATCGCCACCTGCTTTCCGTATCTGCAGCGACAGATCGAATTGATAAAACCCAGGTTGATTGTGGCGCTGGGCAGGGTTGCCTCGAATGCCTTGTTGGGCAGGGACGTTACACTTGCGAGCTTGCGCGGCAAGGTGCACGACTATCATGGCATCCCCGTGATTGTCACTTACCATCCGGCTTATCTGTTGCGCAGCCCTGCGGAAAAAGCCAAGGCCTGGCAGGATCTATGCCTGGCTGTGAACAAAATGCAGGAAACAGGGAAATCGGCCTGATGCAATCAGGGTGCGGAAACAGACGGCTGGAGCGAAACTGTAAATTACAAATATTAAGTTTGCCGGATTAGCCTACATCTGTCCTCGGTCCTGGTCGTGGCCATGACGCTTGTACAACGCTGCCATGATGCCTGCCAGCAGCAGACCGAACACCATGATGATCAGGTAGATGCTGAATTCCAGTTTTTCCATCACCGCATAAAGTCCCAGCATTGCAAAGATGCTCAGATTCTCATTGAAATTCTGCACCGCGATCGAGCGTCCTGCACCCATCAGCAGGTGTCCGCGATGTTGCAGCAGCGCATTCATCGGCACCACAAAGTAGCCGCCCATCGCGCCGATCGCGATCAGCAGCAAGGTCGCAAGCGTGCTGTTGGTGATCGGGATCATCACCAGCACCAGCAAGCCCATTGCGATGCCGACCGGCAGCACTTTGACCGAATGTTCCAGCTTGACAAATTTGGCCGCAAGCACTGAACCGATCGCGATGCCGATGGCAACCCAGGCAGTGAGTTTTGCGCCATCCCCGATATCGTAACTCAATGCTATCGCTGCCCAGGCCAGTACCAGCAGGCGCAGCGTGGCTCCGGCACCCCAGAACAGGGTGGTGACTGCAAGCGAGACCTGGCCAAGCGGATCTTTCCATAACAGGCGGAAGCAGTGCCAGAAATCCCTGGCCAGAAAGATCGGGCTGCGGCTGAACGGCCTGTGCTCGATCGGCACGTAAGGTATGTATAGATTGAAGATCGCGGCGGCGACATAGATCAGCACGATTGCAACGATACTCAGTTCCGCAGCGGTGTCGAGCATCGGGATATGCAGAGCATGCAAAATCGGGGTGGAGATATCGGGGCTGATGAGCATACCGCTCACTACCGCACCGAGCACGATTGCGGCCACGGTCAGACCTTCCATCCAGCTGTTCGCCTTGACCAGTTGTGCCGGCGGCAGATATTCGGTGAGGATGCCGTATTTTGCCGGGGAATAGGCCGCGGCACCGAGGCCGACCAGTCCGTAAGCAAGCAGCGGATGGACGCCGACCAGCATGGCGAGGCAACCGGCCAGCTTGATGATGTTGCTGATGAACATCACGCGGCCTTTGGGCAGCGAGTCGGCAAATGCGCCAACGAAGGGCGCCAGCACGATGTAGGAAACGATGAAGCCCTGCTGAAGAACCGGCGTGTGCCAAGCCGGCGAGTTGAGATCCTTGAGCACGGCGATGGCGGCAAACAGCAGCGCGTTGTCCGCGAGCGCGGATAAAAATTGCGCCGCAAGGATGATGTAGAAACCGAGATTCATTGCCGGGAGATTTTTTATCAATCCGTTTTATAACACGAAAGCATTGCCCCTGCT
>QJWF01000206.1 GCA_003235435.1 Nitrosomonadales bacterium | reverse complement strand
GGCATTTTTTCCTTCTTTGATTGCTGCCAGTATGAAGACGTCCGGACGCAACAATCTTTCACTGTGCGCGAAATTGGGGGCATCGGGCATAACGTTGACACCATCCGTGCCGTGGCATATGGCACAATGTTTAGCATATAGCTTCCCGCCATTGTCAATATCCCCGGCATAAACGTTGATTGTCCCGAAAGCCAAAAGAATGGCCGCGAATAGTTTCGGTGCAACTTCGAATTTCAATTTTGTCAATTTCATTTTGCAGTTCCTTGCTTGGATTTTCTGGCTTCTTCGTCCGCTTTTTTGATCTCGGCGGCTTTTTCCTCGCGCTTTTTCTTTTCTGCTGCAATCATTTCCAATTCATGCTTGGTGTGGGCCTCATCCAGAACGATTCGTTTCGACTTCCAGTATTCTGCTTGCTTGAGGTCAACAGGCACCGGCAGTCCGGATGCCGCTCCTTTCTGGTAGGCTCTTTCCAGTACCCACACTGCATTCAAATTATCTTTGTCTGCAGAGAACTTGAACCAGTACAGTGCTTGATCAGGATCCTTTTTTATTCCGGTTCCGCCAAAGTACATTCTGGCCAGGCCGTATGCCCCGTCAGGATTGCCTTGAAAGGCTGCCATGATATACCAACCAGTTGCAACTTCGTGCATCTCGCTATAGTCAAGCAAGTCTCCGAGACGCACCTGGGCAGGAAGGTAGTTCTGTTTGGCAAGCTTCTTGAAAATTTCGAAGGCGTCCGGCATTTGCTGTTTGTCATAAAAATCATTTGCGCGAGCCATTTCCTCCTCGGCATTATCTGCCATTGCGGCCGATGACGCCAAGCATAGGGCAAGCATACCTATTAGTAATGTCAGTTGATGTCTTGCAAGCATCGTTACAGTCTCCAGCTGGTGTCTTTATGCAACGGAGTTTTCAGGCCCGAATTCCGTTTTGATTCTAGCAGTGGCAGCTTGAAGCTGCAATAGCAGGCCCATCCCAGAACATCTGCATAAATCCTTTGGTTTGCTTGATCAAGAGCGCTTTGCGCCGGGAATACAGTTACAGACTCTAAATCAAGCATCGGCAATAAGGTTTGCAATTAAGATTAGATGTAATGTCAGTCAGCGCGCTTCTCGATTTGGCTGTCTTGTTTTTCCTGGGGCGGTTTGGCGCCTTCGAATTCTTCCAGCTTGCGATAAAGGCTGGAAAGGCCAATATCAAGTTTCTGTGCAGCGGCGCGGCGATCCCCTCCCGACTCTTCTACTGTCTTCAGGATGATAGCCACCTCATACTTTTTTACCTGTTCGCGCAAAGTGCCGGATAGCTGCAGTCCGATATCGGGTGTTGAAGGATGAGTGATCTTGGTGATTTGTGGCGGAAGATCGGCTAGCGTGATGCGGCCACTGTCAGCCATCACCAGCGCGCGGTCAATTACATTTTCCAGTTCGCGTACATTACCGGGCCAGTCATAATTTACCAGGATTTCCTCGGCACCCGGATCAAGAGAAACCGGGACGCCGCCGCTGGCCAAGCGTCGAGTGTTGCGTTGTAACAGGAACCTGATAAGCGCTGAAAGATCCTGGCGCCGCTCGCGCAGGGGCGGAACGTTGATGTGAAAAACGCTCAGCCGAAAGTACAAGTCCTCGCGAAACGTGCCTTGGGCAACCATTTCACCGAGGTCCCGATTAGTGGCGGCGATAATCCTTACATCCACCGGTCGTGCCACCTCGCTGCCGACCGGACGTACCGCCTTTTCCTCGATTACGTGCAACAGCTTCACTTGTAGGGCGAGAGGCAGTTCGCCAATTTCGTCTAGGAATATCGTTCCTCCATTCGCTTCCAGGAATAGGCCCTTTCTTACTTTGTCCGCGCCGGTAAAGGCACCCCTGGTGTGACCGAAAAATTCACTTTCCACAAGATTTTCCGGGATGGCACCGCAGTTGACGGGAATGAAAGAACCGTCGGCGCGCGGACTTTGCTGGTGAATCAAACGTGCGACAACCCCCTTTCCCGTGCCGCTCTCGCCGGTTATGAGAACGGTGCTGTTGGTGCGTGCCACTTTGGCAGCCATGTGTTCCATTTCGCGCATGGCCGGTGAGTTGAAACCAAATACCTCTTCGTTGGCACCTAACACTAACCTCCTCAGAACCCGGTTTTCAGCGCGTAACCCGCCCAGTTCGCCCACCTTGGTCAGGCGATGCAGCAATTCCTCGTTGTTGAGGGGTTTGATCATGTAATCGGCGGCCCCTGACTTGATTGCCTCGATCGCCGTATCCACCGAGGCGAATGCGGTCATCATGATGAAAGCTGTGTCTATGCCGGTAGCACGTGCCTGGCGCAATACTTCTATTCCGCTTAGTCCCGGCAACTTGATGTCGCACAAGACTATGTCCAGATCTCCTTTGGCTAGTCTTTCCATTGCAGCCTCGCCATCCCCGGCTTGTTCAACGGTATGTCCAGCCTTGCGCAATTGGGCCGCAACCACTTGGCGGATGGCTGGTTCATCATCAACGACCAATACCTGCAGTGAATTCATGACGTTTCGCCCTCTTCGCCGGCTGGCAGGGGTAGTATTACCAATACTTTAGTTCCCTCTCCGGGCGTTGAATCGATTTCTATCGTGCCGCCATGCCCGGTGATAATCGAATAGCAAAGTGACAAGCCCAATCCGTTTCCCCTGCGCTTGGTGGTGAAGAACGCCTCGAACACACGACTGAGTGTTTCTTTGCTTATACCACAACCGTTGTCCGATACGGTCAACCTCACATTCCTGTTGACTACCTCGGTATTAAGAGTTATTTCCTGTGTGCTGTTGTCTGCTGTCTCCAGCGCATCAGCGGCGTTGATCAGCAGATTCATGATCACTTGGGTAAGCTGGTCCGCCACCCCATAGATCGCAGGCAACTGGCTGTCCAGATTGAGCCTCAGGTTCACGCGCCGCATCCGTTTGTCATAACCCATCAGGCCGGCTGTCGTCCGAACCAAACCATTCAGATCCAGCAGTTGACGCTCTAGCGGTTGCGGAGCAGCAAATTCAGATATTTCTCGAGTGATTGCCGAAAGACGATGTATGTGGGTCTGAAGCATGGCCAGCTTGCTGTCCTCAGCCATTTTTCGCTTGCCTGTTGACTGTTCGACGACCATTTCCTGAAGGACTCCGGACATGGCCGCTATGGGGTTGCCGATTTCATGTGCTACTCCAGCGGCCAATGCACCCACAGCGGCCATTTTTTCCTGGTGGAAATACTTCTGGCGCGCAATCACCAATTCCTTTTCCCTCTCGTCCAAGGCTCTTGCCATTTGATTAACCGCTTGCATCAATTCACCCACTTCGTCATTGCGCGTCACCGGTGTCAGCACATTGCGTTCACCCTTGATGATATCCAGAGCTCTTGCTTTAAGGGTATGCAAGTCATTGGTTAAGCGCGTGAAAAATAGTCCGATGATCGCTCCCAGCAGCAACAGACCAATCAACCCGAATAAAAGTGAAGCAAGCGCTGCGGAGTCCCATTGCATGTGAAAGTGTTCTGCAGTCGCAATCTGATCACGCCTGGATTCATCGATATGCTGTGTGACTTCGATCTTTACCTTGAGCAATTCGGAATTCATCGCCGCCAATGCTGCTGCGGATGGTTTCTCTGTGGCTTCCGCCAATGCCTGTTCGACGCCAGCCAGATTAACACTGGCATAGGGATAGCGCATCGTCAGTTCGGCATTTTTTCTTTTTAGCAATTCAAAATTGGACTGGAATCGTTGCACCACCGATATTTGGTCGTCCTTATCCGAGTTAATGAACACTGCCATGACAATGTGAAATGCCGTCGCGTCAACCTGTCTGAGTTGCTCCTCGACTTTATACAGGTTTTGCAATCTTTCAAATTCGTCAACAAGTTCCGCTTTTTTGTTAAATACAAAGGTGGTAAGGAGTACTGCATAGATGACGACCGCGGCAAACGCAAGAAATCCTTTAACCCGAAGCGGAACTTCGGAATCAACCCTGATCGCTAGCTCTGATATCGGCTGCTGAGCTTGATTTATGGCAGGCAAGACGGCGTTTTCGGCCAATGATGCGTTCATCGCAGGTAATTTGGAATGTGGTTGTTCATGCGTTAATTGTACGTCGCAATGGCTTGCCGGGCTATTCGTGCAATTCGGGCTATTTCAGGAAAAATCCAACCGCAGGTTGAAGAGAACAGGAATTGTTTCTCGGTATCCGAATATTGCTTCCATACCGCAAAATTTGCCTCTGGACAGATGGGTTCTATCCAGCCCCAAATCAAATTAAACCGTGCCATAAACTGCAAATCAAGAATGTGTCAATGACAGGCACCTGCGCAATCAGCCTTCAACCAGTTGCCGCCCTGTTTAAAGTTTACTACTCCAAGCAACGCAGCCCTGTAATAAGGTCCATTGCTATAGCCAGTGGGGATGGCAGGAGCGGGAGCGACAGTTCCTTTGGGAACAGCCTGACCAGCAGATAAAATTGCTGGACCCGGGGCAATCTCGCCACCGTTCGCGGTTATTTCCGGTCCTAGGTCATAGAGATTGACCAGAAACGCCTTGTTTTTCCATCCATGAGCTGTACCGGTATGACACATG
>QJWF01000088.1 GCA_003235435.1 Nitrosomonadales bacterium | reverse complement strand
CATGTATCAGTCGGCATGGTGGGGCCTCGGGCTATTCACCGGCCTGCTTCAGTTCGTGCCGCTGCTGAATTTTTTTGCACCGGTGCTTACGGGGTTGGCCTTCATCCATTTCGGCCTTTCGCGCCTTGCTGACATGCGCCGGTCACAATGAGATGCCGTCTGCAATTTTTTAACTTAAGATGCTTGCGCAAGGTGTGAGCATATTCGTTGCACGTTCCAACTTCATAAGGAGGTATGCCATGAAAAACAGAATAATCTTGAGTTTCATATCTGTATTGGTATTGATGTTCGGCACGCAGTCCGCGCTGGCGGCGAGCGAAGCGGTGCGCACAATGGCGGGGATCATGGTTCATCTGGAGCATTACCCCAGCAGCGATGAGAAAGGCAAACTGAAAAGCATAGCCGACAACATGGCCGCCACCGAGCAGGAGAGGGTATTGGCCAGGTCGATCATGAACCTGAAGCACAAGGCGTCCGACGAGGACAAAGGCAAACTCAAGCAGGTGATGGATGACAGTGCCGCGCCTGCCGAAGTGCGCGATCTGGCCGGTATCATCCTCAATCTGAATCACATGCCGAGCGCTGCCGACAAGAGCAAGCTTGAACAGATGATGAAATAAGCAAAGGCGCCGCCGGGTGAGTTCAGCAAAGAATCACGAATATCGCAAGGCGGCGACCCGCGCCGGTCTGCGCTACGTCACCGACGGTTTTGCCGGCATCAGCCGCACCCGTTCCGGCAAGGGGTGGAGCTATCACCAGCCGGATGGCACGCTGATCAAGGATGCCGCGGAGCGCAAGCGCCTCAATGCGCTGGCGATCCCGCCGGCGTGGACCAACGTATGGATCTGTCCCGATCCCGCCGGGCATATCCAGGTGACGGCGCGCGATGCGCGTGGCCGCAAGCAATATCGTTATCATCCTTCTTATCGCGAGGCGCGCGACCAATCCAAATTCCGACGCATGCTCGAATTTAGCGAGAGCCTGCCGATGCTGCGGCAGCGCGTGGAACGCGACCTGCGCGCCGGCGAGCTGAGCCGACGCCAGATACTCGCGACTGTGGTGCGGCTGCTGGACAGGACGCTGATCCGCGTCGGCAACGACGAGTACGCGAAGGAGAACCGTTCATACGGCTTGACGACGTTGCGCAGGAAGCATGTGGAAGTGGAGGGCGCGATGCTGCGTTTCAGTTTTCGCGGCAAGAGCGGTGTCGATCATTCCGTGTCCCTGAACGACCTCAAGCTCGCCCGAATCGTGCAGCGCTGCCAGGACCTGCCGGGGCAGGAGATGTTCCAGTACCTCGATGCATCGGGAAAGCGCAGGCCAATCACGTCCGATGACGTCAACGATTACCTGCGGGAAGTCAGCGGCAGCGACATCACCGCAAAGGATTTCCGCACCTGGGGCGGCACGATGGTGGCGGCCGTCACACTGCGCGCGATGGGTCCGGCCACCAGCCGCCGCGAGGCGGACCGCAACATCGTGCGCGCGCTGGATGCGGTCGCGGAACGGCTGGGCAACACGCGCACGGTGTGCCGCAAATACTATGTGCATCCCGCGCTGCTGGAGGCCTACCACCTCGGCCTGACCGCGCCGCATTCCGAGGCGGAAGCGCCCGACAACAAGCGGCGCAAGCAATCCCAGGCGGCGCTCAGGCGCGACGAACTGGCGGTGCTGCAATTCCTGCTGGAGACGGTGTAGTCCGTGCGGTGAGGCGTCTATGCTCCCCCGATGTCTCCTTGCACCAAGTCCGTTGACCGCTATCAGGATTTCATGGAACATGCGGCAGATTTCTCCGACACACGATCCCTGCCGGATTCCTGTCATACATTTATTGAGGGCCTGAAAAATGAAACGAATAATCCTCCCCACCCTGATACTCTCGCTGATGCCCGCCATGGCCACTGCCGGACTTGTCGATGAAATCAACAAATCGACGGGTAGCGACCTTGGCTCCAAACTGGAGTCCAAGGGAAAGGATGCCGCAGCAGCCAAGGGCAATGAAAAGATCGCTGCGCAAGTGAACAAGCGCCTGCTCGCCGAAGCACGCAAGAACCAGTGTTCTTTCAAGAGCGGCACCGATGAGCTGGCGCCGGGTTGCAACAGCAAGGCCAAAAGACTGGCCAATGTCATCGTCGAAGTAAAGAAACAATTGCAGGGGCAAGGCCAGAAAGGATTCAAGTTCGTCGTTTCCGGACACACCGACTCTTCTGGAAATGCTTCAAAAAACAAGGAGCTTTCGCAGCGCCGCGCTCAGGTGATGGTCAAGCAACTGGTTGCGAATGGCGTGGACCAGGCCGACATCGAAGCGATCGGCATGGGCTCCGAACGAATGCTCGTCAAGCCGGACAACACCCCGGCCAAGAAAGCGAAGAACCGCCGTTACGAAGTGCAGGTTCGTTTCTGAGACGGGAACTGAAAAGCATCCAGCCGCCGGAACGATAGAAAAAACGTCGAGGAGACACCCCATGGCGCTTGACCTCTATATCGGCAACAAGAATTATTCGTCATGGTCATTGCGCCCCTGGCTGTTGCTCAAGCGCTTGGATATACCTTTCACCGAGCACATGGTCTCGGTGGCGGGGCGCGATTACAACCCCGACCTGAGACCGATCGCGGGCAATGCCAAGGTCCCTTGTCTGCATGTCGAAGGCTTCCAGATATGGGAAAGCCTGGCGATCGCGGAATACCTGGCCGAGCAGCATCCGGCGTTATGGCCGTCCGAAGCCAAGGCGCGGGCGCGGGCTCGCAGCATCTCGGCGGAAATGCATGCCGGTTTCTCCGCCCTGCGCATGGCGATGCCGATGAATTTGAAGTTCAAGCTCAAGGGCAAGCCGGCGGATGCGGCCGTCCAGCGCGACATCGACCGCATCGTTGAAATATGGACGGAAGCACGTACCCGGTTCGCCACCCCGGCAGGGCCTTATTTGTTTGGCGCCTTCTCGGTGGCAGATGGCATGTATGCTCCAATCGCATGTCGCTTCCACACCTACAATGTGCCGCTGCCTCCCGTTGCGGCTGACTACCGGGATACCTTGCTCGCCCACCCTGCCATGCAGGAATGGTACGCAGCCGCCTCGAAGGAAACCGAAGCGCTTGCGCATTATGACGTCCTGCTAAATGAATACGGTGGGGCGCGTTGATACAAAGCGCCAGAGACTTGTGGCGCGTTTCGTGCAGACACGTGTGATTGCCTTCGGTATCCCGTAATCGCGCAGCCTTTTCAACGCCAGGCTGCATTGCTCTGATAAAATCACCTCTAGAAAACAAGGGGAGGAAAGCCATGCTCGAAATCAGGCGCGCGTATGAACGCGGACACGCAAACTTCGGCTGGCTGGATTCCTGGCACACCTTTTCGTTCGGCCGCTACTTCGATCCGCAGCAGGCCGGCTTCTCCGACCTGCTCGTCATCAACGACGACACCGTGCAACCCGGCCAGGGCTTCGGCACACATCCGCACCGCGACATGGAGATATTCACCTACGTTCTTGAAGGCGCGCTGGAACACAAGGACTCGATGGGCACCGGCTCGGTCATCCGCCCCGGCGACGTGCAGATGATGAGTGCCGGCACCGGCATCACCCACAGCGAATTCAACCACTCCAATAGCGAGCTCGTGCACTTCCTGCAGATCTGGATCGTGCCGGACCGCGAGGGCGTCACGCCGCGCTACCAGCAGAAGAACTTTCCTGCGGCGGAAAAGCGCGGTCACCTGCGCATGATCATCTCGCCAGATGAATATGACAACTCACTTTCCGTCTACCAGGATGTGCGCGTCTCGGCCGGATTGTTCGACGGCGAGGAACGCCACGAAAAACGCCTCGCACCCGGGCGCTACGCCTACGTCCACGTCGCGCGCGGGGAGATCAGCGTCAACGGCAGCCGGCTCGCCGCCGGAGACGGCGCGCGCATTCGCAAAGAGGAGGTGATAACGTTTGAGCAGGGAAAGGAAGCGGAAGTGCTGCTGTTCGATCTGAGGGCGAATGAGGTGCCAAGTTTGTAATAAATTTATCGAATCTGACCACAAGAACTACTGAAGTAATTTAACTACGGTACATTTCGTTTTAGACAGATTCTGAATGTCAGAGATGTGCCATTAGCAGAAATTCGAAAAACCGATCCAATAATATACGCTGAGAACATTTGATTTTCGGAGTATCGTTCACAATCGCTTATCAGCGTCAAAGTGTATTTTCTAATCACCCGTGTGGTCGACATTATGTACTATGGGGAGAAGTTCAACTCAATAACGCATCTAGCCGGTGCTATTTTAGCCATTGCTGGCTCCGTCGTGCTCATCGTTTTGGCGACTCTGAAAGGTGATCCATGGAGAATAGTGGGTGTCTCGATTTATGGGACAACGTTGGTATTGCTTTACAGTTTCTCTACGCTATACCACAGCCTGCACGGACGCGCCAAGAAAATCCTGCGCGAGTTGGATCACCACAGTATCTATTTTTTAATTGCAGGAAGCTACACACCGTTCTGTTTGGTTACATTGCGCGGCGCTTGGGGATGGTCACTGCTCGGCGTAGTGTGGGGCCTCGCAGTTCTAGGCAGCTTGCAGGAACTGTGGATGAAGAACAGCGCGCGAATCGTGTCAGTATTGATTTACGTCATGATGGGTTGGGTG
>QJWF01000186.1 GCA_003235435.1 Nitrosomonadales bacterium | reverse complement strand
CTAAAAAGCTTGTTTCGATCGTGATGGGCAGTGCCAGCGACTGGGATGTCATGAAGCAGGCCGCCCAGCAATTGAAGGATTTTGGCGTGTCTTATGATGCAAGAGTGATTTCGGCGCACCGTTCGCCCGATCTGTTGTTCGAATACATCAAGGAAGTCAGTGCGCAGGGCGCGCGCTGCTTCATTGCCGGGGCCGGAGGTGCGGCGCATCTTGCCGGCGTGATCGCGGGCAAGACCACGCTGCCAGTGCTGGGCGTGCCGATGCCATCAAAATATCTGCAGGGGCTGGATTCGTTGCTTTCCATCGTCCAGATGCCAAAGGGCATCCCGGTGGCGACATTTGCCATCGGTGAAGCAGGGGCTGCCAATGCAGGCCTGTATGCGGTAGCCATGCTGTCACTCAATGACGCCGGACTTGCGGAGCGGTTGCTGGCGTTTCGCAACAAACAGGCAGAGGCAGTGAAAGCGACCACATTGCCGAACTTGTAAGTTCAACGCTGGAGATTGCATGGATCAAACAAATCAAGAAGCCGGCGCGGCGGCAAAACCTAAGCGTTCGGGGAAATTCAAATGGCTGGCAATTATCTTTTTCGTGGTGCTGGCCGCGGTTGCGGTGATGAATTTGCCGCGCGGCTTCAGCGACGACCTGTCGCGGGTCGGCAAGGGGAAGCCATCTATAGTGTTCGTCCGCGACAAGAATGCGGTGCAGACCTTTGGAATATTGGAAGCCATGAACGAAATACGCGACAGGAATGCCGGGCAGGTTGAATTCCTGTTAACCGACTTCAATACTCCGCAGGGCCGGAAATTTATGGCGGCCAACGAGGCGTCTCGTGTGACTCTGGTGCTGCTCGATGCCAGCGGCAAAAAGGTAAAAATAATCTATCCACCACAGACCGCCGAGAGCCTGCAACAGGAAATAGACGGTTTGCTCAAGCCGATCCAATAATGAGCACTTCAGTTCTGCTGCAATCCGACCTCGGGAGTCTGCCTTTTTTGCATCGCGGCAAGGTACGTGACATTTATGCGGTGGGTGACGACAAGTTGCTGGTGGTTCAGACTGATCGTCTTTCTGCTTTCGATGTAATCCTGCCAGATCCGATACCGGGTAAGGGCGAGGTGCTAACCACGGTGTCGAATTTCTGGTTCGACAAACTGCAACACGTGATTCCCAATCACCTGACCGGCATCGCGCCGGAATCCGTTGTAAAGACCGAGGCCGAGCGCGAGCAGGTGCGCGGACGTGCGTTCGTGGTAAAAAAACTCAAGCCATTGCCGATCGAGGCGATCGTGCGTGGTTATCTGGTCGGATCCGGTTGGAAGGAATATCAAAATACCGGAGCTGTGTGCGGGATAAAATTGCCGCGAGGGCTGCGCGAGGCTGAAAAGCTGAGCGAGCCATTGTTCACGCCTTCCACCAAGGCGGCAGTGGGAAAACACGACGAGAACATTTCGTTTGCTCAAGCGGTCGAGCTGCTCGGCGAGGCGCGAGCCAATGAAGTCCGCGATGCGACGTTACGGCTTTACATCGAAGCGGCAGACTATGCGGTGACCAAAGGGATCATCATCGCCGATACCAAATTCGAGTTCGGCGTGGATGATACCGGCAAGCTGTATCTGATCGACGAAGCGCTCACGCCAGATTCTTCCCGCTTCTGGCCAGCCGACCAATACCGGGTTGGAAGCAATCCGCCCAGTTTCGACAAGCAATTCGTGCGCGATTGGCTGGAGGATTCCGGCTGGAATAAGCGCGCTCCAGCACCGCATATCCCTCAGGACATTCAGCAAAAAACCGCCGATAAATATCGTGAAGCGCAGTACAAACTGACCGGCGCATGAGTACCACGGGGCAACTCATCGAAGGATTCAGGCGTTTTCGCGAGCGTCACTTCGCCAAAAACGCTGCGCAATTTCAGGATCTGGTTCAGTTTGGCCAGACTCCCAAGGCGCTGGTAGTGGCTTGTTGCGATTCGCGAGTCGATCCTGCGCTGGTGCTGGATTGTGCGCCGGGTGATCTGTTCGTGATACGCAACGTCGCCAATCTTGTGCCGCCCTCTGAGAACCAGGGGCATTATCACGGTACCAGTGCAGCACTGGAATTCGGTGTGCGTAATTTGTCGGTGGCGCACATCATAGTGCTCGGGCATGCGCAGTGCGGCGGCATTCACGCGCTGCTTGAAGGCGGCGTGTCAAAGGATGATTCATACATAGCCGAATGGATGGGAATAGCCGAAGAAGCACGCAAACAAACAGAACTGGAACTCGCTGGCGACAGCGACAAGGTGCGTCATCGTGCCTGCGAGCAGCAGGCGATACTGGTTTCACTGGATAACCTGATGACCTTTTCCTGGATACGCGAGCGCGTTGAACAAGGCAAGCTTTCGCTGCACGGCTGGTATTTCGATATCGAGGGCGGAGAGTTGTTGGGTTATAACACCACTACCCGCAAGTTCGAGACACTGTAAAAATTCAGTTCTGCTGGTCGGCAGTATAGCTATGTACAGCGGTTATTTTCCGGTCAGTTCGTGATAGCGCACCTTGTCGGCATCGTAACGGGCTTCCACCGCCGCTTTTTCCGCAAGGGATTTATCCAAATTTTTCTGCAACCTGTCCACGCGAGCCTGGAAGTCCGTCAGGTCCTCCTGCAAAGCGGAAGGGATCGGCTTGTCTGATTTGGTATAACTTTCGGATTCCTTTTGCAACGCCAGCAAATTATCGTTTGCCATCTTGAGCTGGGATGTGTGGTTTTTGATGCGGGCATTTATCTGTTGCAGGCTGCGGTTGCGTGCAAGGTCGATTTCGTCCGAGTTGCTGTATGTGCTGGTCAAGGTCTTGTCGCGGCGTTTCCTTTCGATTTCGGCCCTTTGATCTGCGCGTTTTTTTTCGTCCGCCTCCCTTTGGGCTTTACGTTCGGCAGCGGTAGGCACTTCTATTACTTTTACCGTACGTCCGGACTTGTTCAACTCTTCACGGTCCCTGTCGGCATACTCGGGCGGGATCGTTTCTCCGTAATGTGTGATCCCTTTTTCATCCACCCATTTGTATAATTTTGCCATGGCAGGCAGGCTGAAGGTGATGCCGATGGTTAAAGCGATCAGCAGCTTGGAATAATAACCAGCGAACCGGTTACCGTCTTTTGAAAGGCCATTTAAATGGCTATAACGAATGACTTGGCCTGCGATTTTTGCGGGGTTGGTCGGAAGGCTTTTCGTTTCACCAGTAGTTTCTTCAATCATTTATTACCCCGTATTTGTCCCGATATGATTGTACCGCATGCAGATTCTGCACCATTTCTGCTTCTTGCCGCAAATAGCCGAGCAGGTCATCAAGTGTGGCGATGGCAATCACCGGAATACCGTAACTGCTCTTCACCTCCTGAACAGCGGACAGTTCACCTTGACCCCGTTCCATGCGATCCAGCGCAATCAAGACACCGCAGGGTTCGGCACCTGCTGAACGTATCAACTCTATAGATTCGCGGACCGATGTGCCGGCAGAGATTACGTCATCTATGATCAGTACACGGCCCTGAAGTTTCGCGCCAACTGTCGTGCCGCCTTCCCCATGGTCCTTGGCCTCCTTCCGGTTGTAGCAGAAAGGCACGTTGTAACCCTGTTCGGCCAGTGCGATCGAGGTTCCCGCAGCGAGCGTGATGCCTTTGTAAGCCGGTCCGAACAACATGTCGAAGGCAACTTCCGACGTGAGGATCGCCTGGGCGTAAAATTGTGAAAGACTCCTTAATGAAGCGCCATCGTTAAATAATCCAGCGTTGAAAAAATATGGCGATATGCGCCCCGCCTTGGTTTTAAACTCTCCGAAACGCAATACCTTCTGCTGCACTGCAAAACGGATGAAATCCTGTCTGAAATTGAACATACGAAAAACAATAGGTTGAAATGATGTCTATCATTATAATGGCGCGCCCGATAACACAGTCGTTTTTTCATGCGCATCATCACTGTCAATTTAAACGGCATCCGCTCCGCAACCGGCAAGGGATTTTATCAGTGGCTGGCTGGACAGGATGCCGACCTCGTATGTCTGCAGGAAATCAAGGCGCAGGATGCGGATATGACCAAACAAATGCTCGCGCCTTCCGGCTATTACGGCTACTTTCATTATGCGGAAAAGAAGGGGTACAGCGGTGTGGGAATCTATTGCCGCAATCAGCCACATCAAGTCGTTGCCGGCCTGGGCATTTCGGAATTCGACAGGGAGGGACGCTATTTGTGCGCTGATTTCGCCAATTTCGGCGTAGTATCTCTTTACCTTCCTTCAGGTTCAAGCGGAGAGGAACGACAGGAGATGAAATTCAAGTTCATGGCAGCATTTTTGCCGCACTTGAAAGAATTGCGCGCCAGCGGACGCGAAGTAGTGATCTGTGGAGACTGGAACATAGCACATCGGGAACTCGACCTGAAAAATTGGCGCGGAAACAAGAATAATTCCGGCTTTCTGCCGGAGGAAAGAGCATGGCTGACAGAGATATTCGATGAAGTTGGTTTCGTCGATGTATACCGGAAGCTATATCCGGATAAGGAAGCCTACACATGGTGGTCGAACCGCGGCCAGGCATGGTCAAAAGATGTCGGCTGGCGTATAGATTACCAGATTGCCACTCCAGGCATTGCCACGCTGGCTGAAACAGCAAGCATCTACAAGACGCAGCGATT
>QJWF01000217.1 GCA_003235435.1 Nitrosomonadales bacterium | reverse complement strand
GCTGGCGCGACTGGTCCGGCACGGTCGCTTATGGAGTAGACAGGCTGGCAGAGGAAGCAGAAGAAGTTTATCTGGCGGGATTTTCCGCCGGAGGAACATTGAGTGTATACCAAAGCCTGCTTGATAAAAGAGTGCGCGGTTTATTCCTGTACTCTCCGGCCTTCAGGATATCTTCGCGGGCCGCGCTGGCTCGCTTGCACAAAATATACAGCTGGATGATTCCTTCGGGAAAATGGCTGGAATTGAAGCCGGACCATGACATATACAAGTACGAATCATTCCCGAAAAATGCCGCAGCGCAGATGTATGCGTTGACCAGGGAGGTAAACTCCCTGTTGAATCGATACGGAATCAACATTCCCGTATTTGCTGCCGCAAGCGCAGATGATACGACCGTTGCCTCATCGGCAACCCTGGAATTTGTCGTGCAGGCGCGACATCCCTCCAGCAAACTGGTTCTTTACACCGCCGAAACTGAGAATTTGTTTTTCGGCTTTCCGGAAGGGGAACGGGCTGTTCACGAGCTAGCGGGGAAGGCAAAACTGGAATTGGTGAAAAGCGTTTTTCCAGATCAGAGAATATTGAGTTTTTCGCACACATCCATAGTACTGCCCGCAGAGGATCCACACTATGGCGTTTCCGGTGACTATTCCAATTGTGCGCATTATTTCCCCGACGATATTGAAAAATTCACTTTCTGCAACAATAATCCGCTGCAGGACTTCCAAGGGGAGTTGACAGAGAAAAATCTGAAGGCAGGAATCCTTCGCCGTTTGATGTACAACCCGGATTTTCCACGACTCAAGATTTCCATGAGAAAATTCATCAATAGCTTGCCATAATCTACCCAACATTCAATTACTCTCGTGAACAGGATATGCAGTTGAAAAATAAGAACAGCACTGGTAAATGCCTGATATTCGCGCACCGCGGAGCCAGCAAGGAGGCTGCAGAAAATACCAGCGGCGCTTTCGACAAGGCTCTGGAATATCCTATCGACGGGATTGAAACAGACGTTCAGCTCACCCGCGATGAGGTCCCGGTGCTCTGGCACGATCGGTTCCTGGACAAACTCGGCATGCCAAGCAAGCACATTGACAATTTCGATTATGCCCAGTTGAAGTCTTTCGATTTCACCGGAAACTTTCTTATCTACTCGGAAACAGAAAACAGGGATGAGAGCATCATGACATTGCAGGAGTTTCTGAGTGCATATCGCAATAACTGTCGCTTGCTGATAGAGATAAAGAATCGCGAGTGGGAGGCGTCGTACCGCCATGAGATCAAGGTGCGTAAAACCATGGCTATGGTCGCTCCCGCGGCCGGAGACTCCATCATGGTCTCTTCATTCGATCTGGACAGCCTAGTTTATGCCCATCTATGCGATCCTGAAATACCTTTGATATACAACTTTGAGATCGACCAGACCATTGAAGAAGCACGGAATGTTCTGTCCGCACAGCCCTTTCTATTCGGATTCTGCTTGCCTATCGAAACGATTGATACACCTTTTGTCGAGCTGCTTCACAGCCATGACAAGCTTATCGCTGTCTATACTTGCAATAGCGATAATGAAATAAACAAGGCGCTTGAATTGGGAGCGGACATACTCATCAGCGATGTTCCGCAAAAAGCACTGCAGATGAGGGGTGGGTGAGGCGCGATTTTTCCTTGCTGACAGGCGGGCAATTCGATCTGCTGGTCTGTGGCGGAGGGATATATGGTGCCTGGGTCGCCTATGACGCAGCATTGCGCGGTTTGCGCGTTGCAATCACCGATCAGGGCGACTGGGCCTGCGCGACATCTTCTGCCTCCAGCAAGTTGATACACGGCGGTCTGCGCTATCTTGAGAACTATGACTTCAAACTTGTCAGGAAAGCGCTGGCGGAACGCAGTCGACTGCTGGAAGTTGGCCCTCATCGGGTATGGTCGCTTCGCTTTGGTGTTCCGGTATATGCGGATAGCCGTATTGGTATGCTGCAACTGAAGGCCGGTTTGGTTCTCTATGATTTCCTCGCTAGGCTGCCGGGAGCAGGATGGGCGGGCAACAATATGTCTCATCGGCACTTCGGCAAAAAAGCTTTTGCCGGACACTTTCCCTTTCTGAAGGTTGCCGGTCTGAAAGGCGGTTTCACCTATGGAGATGCACAGACGGATGACGCGCGGCTGGTACTGGAACTGGTTGCGGGAGCGATGGAAGCGGGGGCGGTGTGCGTCAATTATTGCAGGGTTGCAGGGTATATCGAGTCAGATGGGCGGGCGACCGGAGCAACGCTTGAGGACATGCTGGACCACGGCAGCGCACAAGTATCTGCCCGGCAGATTGTCAACACCTCCGGCCACTGGACAGCGGCTACCGGCCCTGGAAAGGAATGGTGCAGGTTAAGCAAGGGCATCCATCTGGTGATGCCCGCACTGCCGACACACGAGGCCCTGTTGCTGACAGCAAAGTCCGATGGCCGAGTGTTCTTCGTGATTCCCTGGTATGGCAGGACGCTACTCGGCACCACCGACACCGATTACCGCGGCGATCCCGAACATGTCATGGTCGAAGCGGAAGAGATTACGTATCTTCTTGAGGAGGCCAATCGCCATTTGGATAAAGCATGGTCCGAGCAGGATATTGTCGGAAGTTATGCCGGATTGCGCGTGATGAAGCACAACGATTCCGCTTCACCTTCCGCCGTCAGCCGTGACTGGGAATTGAAGGCCGCACCCAATGGCGTGCATTACTCCATCGGCGGGAAGATCACTTCGGCTCGCGAGGATGCTGCAAACATAGTCAACAAGGTTTGCGCGCAGCTTGGCGTCGATGTGCCATGCCAGACCATGAGCCGCCATCTTCCGTGGACACCTGATGATTTTTCAGGGTGGTCTGCGGCAATCATGTCCAGGGCAGGAAAGTTGAGCATCGACCTGCAAAGTGCCTCGTGGCTTGCACGCCGCCATGGCAAGCGTGCCGAAGATATATTGCGCATGGTAGAGCATGATGCAAAGTTGGCCGAACGGATCATGCCCGATTTGCCATTCATATATGCGGATCTGCTGTACAGTGCCGGCAACGAGATGGCAATCCATTTAAACGATCTGTTGCGCCGCCGCATGCCTTTGCTTATTTTGGCAAAACTCACGGAAAATGACCTCGACCGTATCGCCACGGTAATCGCACCCGTGATGAACTGGGATATTGCCAGAATAAGACGCGAAGTCAAATCCTGTTTGCAGCGATGACATCACAGCCAATAACCGCCATTGCGCTTGATACGGGGACTACGTCGATCAAGGGGGGTCTTCTGGATCAGAACGGCGCACTAAAACACGTCGTAGCGATACCAGCACCGAAGATTGCCGAATATGGCGGACGCTATGAAAGCGATGCGCTGGCCTATGCGGCGGCTGCAGACGACGCGCTGTGGGAGTGCCTGGCTAGAGCAGACGGATGCAAGACTTTTGGTCTTTGCAGCCAGCGGTCTTCCTTTTTGGTTTGGGAGAAATCCGGTGGCTTGCCCCTCACACCGCTGATCTCATGGCAGGACAGTCGCGGTGCGGCCAGCTGCGAAGCCTTGCGGACTGATGAGAAAATTATTCGCGAACTAACCGGTTTGCCGCTGACGCCTTATTATTTCGCGCCCAAGCTGCGCGTTCTGCTGCTGGAGAATCCCGGTTGGATGTCACGTCTGGAGAGAGAGGAATTGCTGCTTGGCACGCTGGATACATTTCTGATCTGGCGCTGGACGGGAGGCAAACATCATGTTACCGACGCCTCGATGGCTGCACGTACGTTGCTTTCGGATGTCCGCCAGCAACGGTGGTCCCCCTCGCTCTGTGAGCTGTTCGGAATACCTATGCGCATACTTCCGCAGATCAAACCTTCGGCAGGGATGAAATTGAGCCTCGATAACGGTTTGATTCTCGATTGCAGCGTAGGAGATCAATCTGCAGCGTTGTTCGCCAGTGTCAGGGACGACCGTGCTGAAGCGCTGGCAAATCTCGGTACCGGATGCTTTGTCGTGTGCTGCATTCCCGAGAAGAAGCCGGCTACGGAACAGGCTGCCGCATCTGGGTATCTGCATACCCTGGTCTATCAGGACGAACAGTTGCATCCCCATTTCGCCATCGAAGGGACGCTCAACTCCGTAGCGCCTGCGCTGGAACATTATCCGGTGGGTGAATGCTGTGCAGAAGATCTTGGGGTGGATGATATCTTTTGTCTTGCGGAGCCAAGTGGTCTCGGCGCACCCTATTTTGTCAGCAACCGCTTCGCGACTTGCCTGCCCGACCCGCTTCACAGCGAACTAGGCATTCAGTTTTCAGCGCCGGTTGGCCATTTATCTCGAAAACGTGTTGCTGCTTTGCTGCTTGAAGCGGTCATTTTCCGTGTGGCCAGGATACTGGAAGATTTTCACCGCGTGTCGAACATCGAGCGGGTCTATCTTTCTGGCGGATTATCCGAATTGAAGTGTTTGCAGCATGGCATAGCCGGTTGCGTATCTTTCGATATCTACCGTCTGCGGCACAGCGAGTCCAGTTTGCGGGGCGCCGCACTGCTTGCGGCGGGAATGCCGCAGGCTTGCTGCAGGGAAAGTGAAAAATTAAAATTATCGACAGCGAGCGACACTAACGCCTTGTGCGAAAAATACAAGCGCTGGAAGGATTGGCTGGATACCTTGCTGGAAACC
>QJWF01000025.1 GCA_003235435.1 Nitrosomonadales bacterium | reverse complement strand
CTATCCGGAGGTTAGCAGCGTCTCTTGATAGGCAATAATTTGGCGACTGGCAGTTAATCAGATGACAATGTACATTCTAACTTGAAGCTTCAATGAAGAATACCGCAAACTTTCGGTCAGCGTTGATGGATACACCACTTTCCTGAGTACAAAACAATGAATCCCCCCGAACCGCAATCCGCCGCTTTCGAAGCTATTCTGTCAAGGACCTTGCAATGCAGCCGATATGCTAAACGCGCGCTTGAATCAGACCCTGCCCTGATTGATTGGTTGCGGAATAATTACTCGGCCAGATGCGACCGGGCTGAAATTCATGATTTGTTCCAGCATTCAGGGCGTGATCTGGCCGTTGAAACCGAGTTGAGCCACGCGTTACGGATGGTGCGTACCCAGGTAATGGTCAAGCTGATACTGCGGGATATCAATAGCCTTGCCGACCTGAACGAAGTAATGCAAGCCATGACGGCACTTGCAGAAATTTCGATACATCTGGGCCAGGCATGTTTGATGGAAACTTTGTCCGCACAATTCGGCATCCCGGTCGGAGAAGCCAGCGGCAACCCCCAGGAATTACTGATCATCGGAATGGGAAAACTGGGTGGATGCGAATTGAACGTCTCTTCAGACATCGATTTGATCTTCGTTTATCCCGAAGACGGTGAAACGAACGGATCCAGCAGCACCGGCAAGGATGGCACCGCGGGGCACCCTACTGCTGCGCCTTTACCCTCGCGCAGGCTGAGCAACCATGAATTCTTTACCCGCTTGGGGCGGCGGCTGATCAACCTTATCAGCGAACATACCGACAACGGATTTGTGTTCCGTGTCGACATGCGGCTTAGACCCTACGGCGACAGCGGCCCTCTGGTGATGAGTTTTGCCGCGTTGGAAGAATACCTTCTCAGCCAAGGCCGCGAATGGGAGCGCTACGCATGGATCAAGGCGCGCACCGTCTCTCCGGAAAATTCTCAGCGGATTGCCGAGCTGTCGCAAATGGTGCTTCCGTTCGTGTTCCGAAAATATCTGGATTTCGGTGCAATAGACTCGATGCGGAATCTGCACGCTCAGATACGCCAGGAAGTGCAGCGCAGCGACAGGCTCAACAACATCAAACTCGGTCCCGGCGGAATACGCGAGATCGAATTCACCGCGCAAGTATTCCAGTTGATACGCGCCGGGCGCGAACCCAAACTGCGCATCCGCCCCACCCGGCAAGTGTTGAAACAGCTCGTGGAAAGCGGCCACCTTTCCGCAAAGGTTGCCGCCGATCTCGACACGGCTTACGTTTTTCTGCGCAATCTGGAACACCGGTTGCAATATCTCGACGATCAACAAACACAGGAATTGCCCGAAAAAGACGAAGACCGGAAAATCATCGCCGGGGCGATGGGATATCCGGATTATTCGGCATTGTTGGAAGAACTCAATCGCCATCGCGAATTGGTCAGTCTGCAATTCGACCAGATTTTCGGCGCGCAGCATTTTGGACAGGGCGGCTCGGAGCTGTGGAGCGAAAATATCGCCCCTGAAGAGCTGAGCCGCCGCCTGGAAGGACTGGGCTACCTTGCGGCAAGAGAAAGTATGCAACGCCTGCAGCAGCTGCGCGAGGGAAATCGCTACCGCCAGCTGCCGGAACTGAGCAGGCAAAGGCTGGACAAACTGGTTCCGCAATTCATAGCCTTGAGCGCCCAGCACAGCGATCCTGACGGAACGCTGTCCAGATT
Source organism: Nitrosomonadales bacterium (assembly GCA_003235435.1). Lineage (GTDB taxonomy): Bacteria > Pseudomonadota > Gammaproteobacteria > Burkholderiales > Gallionellaceae > Gallionella. Next base: position 2,956 of record QJWF01000025.1, on the reverse strand, counting down.
GCTGGTCATGCTGGATGTGATCTGCCGCCGTGCGGCCTATCTCGCCTTCCTCGCAGAATATCCGGCAGCATTGCAGCGCCTTGTCAAACTTGTCTCGGCCAGCAGCTGGGCAAGCGAATATCTGACACTGCATCCGGCATTGCTCGACGAATTGCTGGATGCGCGCGAAATCTATCAGGAACCGGATTGGCATCAGATTGGCGATGACCTGGAAAACCGGCTGAATGACTGCGCAGAAGATGCCGAGCGGGTTCTTGATGTATTGCGCCAGGTACAGCATGAGCAGACCTTTCGCCTTCTGGCGATGGACCTGCAGGGTTTGCTGCCGCTGGAAACGCTCAGCGATCATCTCAGCGGCCTGGCAGATCTGATGCTGCACCATGTTCTTAGACTGAGTTGGGCGACTGTGCGCAAGAGGCATCGTGACGTCGCCCAGTTTGCCATCATCGCCTATGGCAAACTGGGCGGCAAGGAACTGGGTTATGCATCCGACCTGGACCTGATCTTCCTGTATGACGACGACCATCCCGACGCGCAGGAAAACTATGCGAGACTGGGGCAAAGAATCAACACCATGCTCAGCAGCTACACTTCATCAGGCCGCTTGTATGAAATTGATCTGCGCCTGCGCCCGAATGGCGAGAGCGGTTTACTGGTCAGCTCGATACCGGCGTTTTCTGAATACCAGCTCAAGCACGCCTGGGTATGGGAGCATCAAGCCTTGACGAGGGCCCGATTCAGTGCCGGAGACGGCAAGGTTGGCCAAGCCTTCGAACGGATTCGCAAGCAGGTACTTTGCCAGCAAAGAGAGTTGGACAAGTTGCGCGCAGAGATACTTGCGATGCGCCGCAAGATGCACGACGGTCACCCCAATGACAGCGGTCTGTTCGACATCAAGCACGATAGTGGCGGGATGGTGGATATCGAATTCATGGTTCAGTATATCGTGCTGGCTCACGCCCACCAGTATCCGGATTTGAGTGCAAATATCGGCAATCTCGCGCTGCTGAAACTTGCCGGAGAACTTGGGCTTGTTCCCGTTGAAATCGCCGGACAGACCTGCACGGTCTACCGCACTTTACGACAGACCCAGCACCGAATGCGACTTAATAACCAGTCACCTTGCCGAGTCGCTCACGGCGACATAGACACCGCGGCATGCAGCAAAATGTGGGAAATATTGTTTGGAAAAGCGCTGATAAAAGATGATTGACGACCGAACACACCGATGATCGATCAGTTCACTGGAGCAGCTTTCAGGTCTTATCCCTGTCGCGCTGTCAGGCGGTACATCACCACATCGCCCTTGCCCTTCATCGGGATGGATGAGGGGGGCTCGAACGCAAAGCTGTCCTTGATACGATTGTAAGTGGTCTTGTCCACCTGGATCGTGCCTTCTTCAGCCTCATCGGTCAGGCGGCTGGCAACGTTAACCGTATCCCCCCACAAATCATAGATAAAGCGTTTGGTTCCTATCACTCCCGCGACCACCGGCCCGGTTGCTATGCCGGTGTGTATGCCCAGCTTGAATTTGGAAAGCTCGGAATGTTTCGCCACGTAATCGCGCATCTCCAAAGCCAGTTTGGCTATATTGCTGGTGTAATCGGACCTGCTGATGTTCAGTCCTCCAACCACCATATAAGCATCGCCTATAGTCTTGATCTTCTCCACATCGTACTTTTCACTGAGCTCATCGAAAGCGGTGAAAATCGCATTCAACATTGCAACCATCTGGTCAGGCGAAAGCGCTTCAGTGAGCTGAGTGAAATTCACCAGATCGGCAAACATCACCGTTACATCGGCATGGCCGTCGGCAATCAGCCCCTGGTGGTTCTTCAGGCGATCCGCAATGCTGCTGGGCAGCACATTGAGCAATACGCGCTCAGATTTCTTCTGTTCTTCTGCCAGTAACTGATGCTGTTGATCAAGCTGGTTTTTTATCTTGTCCATTTCCACTACGAAATGACGCACCAGGAAATAAATGATGGAAGACATCGCTGCGAAATTGATGGCAAAGAACACTCCGACTGTCTTCATCGGCACTTCTGCCTGGCTGCTTGCACTAAGAAAATAATCGAAAAATCCCGACAGGATCGTCAGTACGATATAGGCAAAAAACCATGGTATGGATTCACGCCAGCTGGATACGATGAGTGCCCCGATCGGGGCCAGCAAAGCCCATAGCGTCACCCCGCTGGAAGTGATCGAACTTCCGATGCTCCACTGCATGATGAACGGCGAAAACAGGAACAGGCTTAACTGCACAAAGCGGAAAGGTGCGAATTTCTTGGTCTTGAAATAATAGATCAGCGATGCAACTGAAACCAACTGATACAGTAAAGGCACGTTGGCCGGAAAGTGCAACCCCATCGCCCAGTAGATGGCCAGCCATAACACCACGGCGAGGTTCATGAAGGCGGCGGCAAAGATAAGCAGATTCCTGTGTAACTTGTCTTCCTGGGTATCAGCTGTTTCTTCAGTTACTACAGGAATCATTGCCATCTGTTCAAGCTCCGTTCCGAATGTGAGTTAACTATACAACCATTAATTATAAGGATAATCATACCCGAATTCACCGCTATGCAAGCAAAGAAGATGCGCCTTGACCATGCAATATTGACGGGTGCCACTTCATAATTCTGTCGAATGAAGCTAGAATCCGCCCCTCTGAACCGACTCCTCAAGGAATCCCATTATGTCGATGTCCGACCGTGACGGCTTTATCTGGTATGACGGCAAGCTCGTGCCGTGGCGCGATGCCACCACTCACGTGCTGACGCACACCCTTCATTACGGCATGGGAGTATTCGAGGGTTTGCGGGCATATCGAGCAACAAAAGGCACTGCGATCTTCCGTTTGCGTGAACACACCGACCGGTTGTTCAATTCCGCCCATATCTTCCAGATGAAGATGGCATACGACAAGGACACCATCAACGCAGCCCAGCTCGAAGTG
>QJWF01000141.1 GCA_003235435.1 Nitrosomonadales bacterium | reverse complement strand
ATTGCTTCGCTCGTATACGATGACGGCACACTGATCGATTTCGTGCTTGCGATGGTTTGGACTGCAGGTATCGGTTTGCTGATGTGGCTGTTGACTCGGCGCTTCAAAGGCGAGTTGTCGATACGGCATGGTTACCTGCTGGTGGTTGGGATGTGGACAGCGATGCCAGCCGTAGCGACATTGCCCCTTCTGCTGGTGATGGATAGCTTATCTTTCACCGATGCGTATTTCGAGACCATGTCCGGAATCACTACTACCGGTGCAACGACCCTTTCCGGGTTGGACTATCTTCCGGCTGCAATAAACCTGTGGCGGCATGAGTTGAACTGGCTGGGAGGCATGGGGATCATCGTGCTGGCGGTGGCGATCTTGCCGTTGCTGGGAGTGGGGGGGAGACAATTATTCAAGGCAGAAACTCCCGGACCGATGAAGGATGCCGCAATTACGCCCCGCATTGCCGAGACTGCGCGAAATCTTTGGATGGTATATGTGACTGTTACCGTGATATGTATCACCGCGTTGAAATGGGCCGGCATGAACTGGCTGGATGCGGTGTGTCATTCGTTTTCGGCAATGGGATTGGGAGGGTTTTCCACACATGATGCCAGCATCGCCTATTTCGACTCGCCATTGATCGAATTCATTATGATCGTGTTCATGCTGTTCGCTGTGGTCAATTTCGCAACACATTTTCTGGCATGGCGCGGCAGATCGCTGAGAATATACCTGCGAGATGCAGAGGCAGTTGCGTCGATAGGGATTGTTCTGGCAAGTTGTGTGGGAATCGCGCTGTTCCTGTGGTGGAAGGGCATTTATCCCGGTTTTTGGACGGCATTGAGATATTCCAGTTTCAACCTGGTATCTATTGCAACCAGTTCGGGATACTCAAGCACGGACTACGCGCAATGGCCAATGTTTGCCCCATTGTGGATGATGTTCCTGACAGCGATAGCCGCCAGCTCGGGTTCCACCGGGGGTGGCATCAAGATGATACGCACGCTGGTGTTGTTCAAGCAAGCCGGACGCGAGTTTAGCAAGCTGCTGCATCCCGCAGTTGTCAATCCAATGAAAATTGGCGGTATGGTCGTTCCCAATAATATTGTCTTCTCTGTATTGGGCTTCATATTCTTGTATTTCATGGTTATCGCAACCCTGATATTCATGTTGCTGATCAGCGGCATGGATTTCATCACGGCATTTACTGCCGTGCTTGCCTCGATAAATAATTGCGGTCCCGGTTTGGGTTCGGTCGGCCCGTCCAGCAATTACGCGGGGTTGACCGATTTCCAGACTTGGGTCTGTACCTTTGCGATGCTGGTCGGCCGTCTGGAAATATTCACTGTGTTGATCCTGTTCACCCCGCATTTCTGGAGGCGCTAAAATCGCCATGACATCGGTGTCGAGATACGTTAGCATTGGCTAATCGTAACCATTCAGAGTGTATGATAAGCACGACAGTGCCATTTCAAAAGGGGTCCAGATGAGCGAGAACCTGCCATTGTCGGGTGTCAAGGTGTTGTTGATCGATGACAGCAACACCATTAGGCGAAGCGGAGAAATATTTCTGTCCCAGGCGGGATGCCAGGTCGTTCTAGCTGAAGACGGTTTCGATGGCCTGTCCAAAGTGGTGGACAACCAGCCGGATATCATATTCGTGGACGTGATGATGCCTCGTCTGGATGGCTACCAGACCTGCGCTCTTATAAAGAAGAACCAGCAATTCAAAAAAACCCCAGTAGTCATGTTGACCAGCAAGGATACGCTGTTTGATCGCGCTCGCGGCAAGCTGGTCGGCGCAGATCAATACCTGCTCAAGCCTTTCAACAAGAAGAGTCTTATCGAGACCGTCATCCTGCATACCCAAGAGAAGAAGGAATTGGATTATGGCCATTAAGCGGATATTGGTAGTGGACGATTCAGCGACCGAACGTCATATTCTCGATGGGATTCTTAGCAAGAAAGGGTTCGAAGTTTCATTTGCAGAAGACGGGGAAAAGGGTGTGGCTCAAGCCAAATTAAGCAAGCCGGATTTGATCATCATGGACGTGGTGATGCCGGGGATGAACGGCTTTCAGGCAACACGCGCAATTACCAGTGATCCTGAGACGCAGCATATACCGGTGATTATCTGTACCACCAAGAATCAGGAGACAGACAAGGTCTGGGGTGCGCGCCAGGGAGCCAAGGACTACGTGGTCAAACCGATTGATGCTGCGGACTTGTTGCGCAAGATCTCCGCTTTAGGTTAATCAGAGCCGGCTAACTCATGTCAAAGCGGCTCAACCTGCTCGAGTTCCAGCAAAGTTTGATCGACCGATTGCAGGTGAGTGATCTCTCTGCAACGCGATTGACAACGCTGGGCGTACAGATGGCTGGAAAGAACTGGCTGGTTGACATGACTGATATCAGCGAAGTGTTGCCCATGCCCAAGGTTACGGCCGTCCCTTTCACCAAGCCGTGGTTTCGCGGCATAGCCAATGTTAGAGGCAACCTTTTCAGCGTTGTTGACATGGCGGCCTATCAAAACGTCGGCATGGCTTCCGGAGATAGTCATAACCGTGTTCTCCTGGTAGCTGAACGTTATGGTTTTAACGCCGCGTTGCTGGTTGACCGGGTGTTGGGTCTGCACGACGCCAGGACCTGGAGCCAGAACGACGTTGAAGGGCAAACAGAATACCTCGATGATAAGGGCTCAACTTGGTACAAGCTCGATGTGGGCGGCTTGCTGGTGCATCAGGATTTTTTGCAGATAGGCGTTTAGTGATTCCGCTAGGGAGAAATACAACATGGTACCAAGACAGAAATTACCCAAATCCAAAATGAACATATTTGGTTTTGCCGCGGCAATTTTCCTGGTGTTGACCGCTGTCGCAGCCTATATGAGCAATCTGGAGGAACGTAACAATGTTCGCTACGTCGGACTTTCAAGTCAGTTTCAGATGTTATCCCAGCGAATCGCAAAAGATGCACAGCTGGCGTTGTCAGGTAACGCTGCCGCATTTCCGGCATTGACGGAAAGCAAGTCGAAAATGTCGAATATTCTTGACAGACTTGACAAGGGAGACAACTCCCTGCCGGCAACCAAAGGCGAAGCGCGAGCTGCATTGGATCAACTGGTGAAGATTTCGGGTAAGTCCTTGCAGGATGTGCAGGTGTTGGAAGATGGGCGAACCGGGTTGGTCACGCTGGGCAAGACTGTAACAACTATCAACACGGTAAGTTCTGAATTTCGTCGCCTGACACAAAGCATGATAGAGAATTACAGGGGTTATCAAAAAGAGCAGGTAACCCGGTTTGCGCTGTTGACGGAACGCATCGGTAAAGATGCGAATTTTGCATTGGGAACTGAGGTAACGATAGAGCAGATGACCCAGCTCGGAATCGACATATTGGCGGCTGAAGAAAGCCTTGCAGCCCTGCCTGCGGAAGATAACAAAGTGGTGCGTATTAGGGGATTTTTCGATACCTACCGCAACAGCGTCCAGATTCTGATCGCCCAAGTGCGCAATTTGGTGGCTGCCAAGAAAGCAGCAAAAGCAATCGTTGAGGATTCTGGTTCCTTGCTCAGCGGCTCGCAACGGCTGATTGACGCTTATCAGTTGTCCTCGACGGGTCGTCCAGCAGCACTTGCTGCCGCCCTGTTCGGCTTACTGTTCCTGCTGTCGCTGATGCTGATGGCCAGATCCTATATGGAAAATTCGCGACGTCGCACCGAAGATGCAATGCGCGTCAATCGCCAGAACCAGGATGGGATATTGCGCCTGATGAACGAACTTAACGATCTGGCGGAAGGCGATCTGACTGTTCGCGCCACAGTGTCTGAAGACATCACGGGGGCAATCGCAGACTCGGTGAATTACACCACAGATGAGTTTCGCAAGCTGGTGGCCAGAATCAAGGCTGCTGCCGAGCAGATGGAACGCGCGACCAAGGATGCCGAGGATATTTCCAAGGGATTAATGGATGCGACACAAAAACAGGCGCAGGAAATCCAGGGAGCCGGCGATGCGGTGCAGTTGATGGCCCAGTCAATCAAGGAGGTCGATTCCAGCGCAGCCCAGTCTGCCGATGTGGCGCGCCGAACGTTGGCAGCCACCCAGCAGGGAGCGCAAGCGGTCCGCAATTCTATCAGCGGCATGGACGGCATACGCGAGCAGATCCAGGATACCGCCAAACGCATCAAGAGACTCGGTGAAAGTTCGCAGGAAATCGGCGAGATCGTCGATCTGATTTCGGATATCACCGAACAGACCAATGTGCTTGCCCTGAATGCGGCCATTCAGGCCGCATCCGCCGGAGAAGCGGGCAGGGGATTTTCGGTGGTGGCGGAAGAAGTGCAGCGTCTGGCTGAACGATCCGCAGAGGCGACCAAGCAAATCGGCGGAATTGTCAAAACCATACAGGGTGATACCCATGATGCAGTGGCGGCAATGGAAAAGAGCATTTTGGGGGTAGTGGAAGGCGCGGTCCTGTCCGATGTGGCCGGCCAGTCTTTAAAGGAAATCGAAGAGGTATCGAACGAGCTTGCTACACTTATCAACAGTATTTCGGTGTCTACCCAGGTGCAAACAGATATGGCCAGTGAAGTTGCAGGCGTGATGCAGGAGATACTTCAAATTACCGTGCAGACTACTGAAGGCACCCGCCTGACAGCAAATTCCATCGCTCAGTTGACAAACCTTGCATCGGATCTGCGGGGCTCTGTGGCCGGC
>QJWF01000111.1 GCA_003235435.1 Nitrosomonadales bacterium | reverse complement strand
GCGATGGGCAAGGGCGGCACCGACGTGGCGCGCGAGGCGTCGCACATGGTGTTGCTAGATGACAATTTCGCGACTATCGTGCAAGCGGTGCGATTTGGGAGGCGACTGTACGACAACATCCGCAAATTCATCCGCTATGCGGTGACCACCAACTCGGCAGAAATATGGACCATATTCCTCGCCCCGTTTCTGGGGCTGCCGATCCCGTTGCTGCCGATACACATATTGTGGATCAATCTGGTAACCGATGGCCTACCTTCGCTTGCCCTCACTGCGGAACCCGCTGAACGCGGAATCATGCGCCGTCCGCCCAGGTCACCGCAGGAAAGCATTTTTGCCCATGGCATGTGGCAGCACATGGTTTGGGTGGGATTGCTGATGGCGGCGCTTACCCTGATGACTCAAGCATGGGCATTGCACACCGGATCGGCGCACTGGCAGACCATGGTGTTCACCGTGCTGACATTGGCTCAACTGGTTCATGTGATGGCGATACGTTCGGAAAAGGAATCATTGTTCTCGATCGGAATTTTTTCCAATCGACCCATGACGATCGCGATCACGGTCACATTCCTGCTGCAAATGGCGACCATCTATGTTCCTGCGCTCAACCCCATATTCAAAACCGAGTCGCTCGATGCCGAAGAACTGGTGGAATGCCTTATCATTTCCAGTTTGATTCTACTAGCCGTGGAAATTGAAAAATGGCTGGTGCGGAGGAACATGATCTATCGCACGGCCTGAAGCTTTAGCAGCACAATGAAAATGCAAGTGTGTTTCGCTGCAGCAATATGCCGATCGATCATAGAGCAGAGTACATTTTGACCGCTTCAGATCATATTCAGTTGCAACCACATGCTCGGTTAGAATGAGCAGCATAGCCAGAGTTGCTGACGTGTTATACAAGAATTACTTAGGGAGAAATACTGATGAAGCGATTTGCCTTGATGATGGGCATGCTGTTCATGCCGTTAATGGCATGCGCCTCGGAAAGTGCGGAAAAGCTCGAACTGACCGATAGCTGGGTGGGTTTCACTGCTTTGCTGCTGTTCTTCATCGCCTATCTGGCGGTGATGGCCGAGGAGTTCACACATCTGCGCAAATCCAAGCCGGTGATGCTGGCGGCCGGCATCATCTGGGCGCTGATCGCCTGGTATTACCAGGCGCATGGTGTGCCGCACGTGGTCGAAGCCGCGCTGCGCCACAATCTGGAGGAGTACGCCGAACTGATGCTGTTCCTGATCGTCGCCATGACATACATCAATGCGATGGACGAGCGCAATGTGTTCGAGGCGCTGCGTTCATGGCTGATCCGCAAGGGTTTCAGTTATCGCGCGCTGTTTTGGGTGACAGGTTGGATCGCCTTTTTCCTCTCAGGGCTAGCCGATAACTTGACCACGGCATTGCTGATGGGCGCCGTGGTCATGGCAGTAGGTCACGGTAACCGGCGGTTTGTGGTGCTGGGCTGCATCAATCTTGTCATAGCTGCCAACGCAGGCGGGGCATTCTCACCGTTCGGGGACATCACCACGCTGATGGTTTGGCAGAAGAACATTGTGGCGAGCAACGGACCGATCGGCTTCTGGACATTCTTCTATCTGTTCATACCGTCCATGGTGAATTTTATCGTGCCAGCAGTGGCCATGCATCTGTTCGTGCCTGACGGGAAACCCGAAGGCGGTGGCGCGATTGTCAGCATGAAGCGCGGCGCACTTCCTATTGCCGCCTTGTTCATTGTCACCATCGCACTTGCGGTAAGTTTTCACAGCAGGCTGGGATTGCCGCCGGTCATAGGTATGCTGACAGGAATGGGTTTGCTGAAATTCTTTGCTTTCTACCTCAGGAAGACAACCGGCGGTCGAGCCAAGGCCAATGTCTCCGAGATCGGTAGTCCGGCAGCATTTGATATCTATCGTGAAGTCGCTCGCAGCGAGTGGGATACCTTGTTTTTCTTCTACGGTGTGGTGATGTGCGTGGGCGGACTTGGTTTCATCGGCTACTTAAGCTTGATCTCCCAAATCATTTATGTCGATTGGGGAGCCACGAATGCGAATATTGCTATTGGAGTGATCTCTGCGATAGTAGACAACATTCCGGTGATGTTTGCGGTATTGACCATGCAGCCCGATATGCCAATCGGACAATGGTTGCTTGTCACACTGACTGCAGGGGTGGGCGGCTCGTTGCTGTCGATAGGATCCGCAGCGGGTGTCGCACTGATGGGGCAGGCTCGCGGTATCTATACATTCTTCGGTCACCTGAAATGGACACCTGTTGTCGCAGTCGGCTATGCGGCAAGCATTGCCGTTCACATGCTGATCAACCGCAATTTGTTCTGAGTCGCAGCTATGATTGATGATGCAGATTCCGGAATGAGGATTTGAACTTGACTCAATACTACCACTGCACATAAAATTCCCGACAATTTAATTAAGGTAATGATGTCATGAGCACAGATGTACAAAAACGCATTCACGAGCAAGTCACCACGCACCCGGTGGTGCTGTATATGAAGGGCAGTCCACAGTTCCCGCAGTGCGGCTTTTCCGCCAACGCGGTAGGCATACTCAACGCTCTGGGCATAAAAGAGGTGTTTGCAGTGGATGTGCTGCAGGATCCTGAAATCCGCCAGGGAATCAAGGAATATGCAAATTGGCCGACCATTCCGCAGCTTTATATCAAGGGACAATTCGTAGGCGGATCGGACATCATGACAGAGATGTATCAAAGCGGCGAACTGAAACAATTGCTGGGTGTTTAGGCAAATTTATCAGTATTTTTCTAATTTCGACTAACAAGCTTCATTTTCAACACCTCTTTCAGAACGCCAATCTTTCCCCGTATTGATGCAGGGAAAGCTAGCGGAAATAGCTTTGCTAGCTTCTTGTCGGCAATGCGTGCACCTTATGACCTTGGAAGCTCCAATACACCTCGGATACATCGAGAGTCATTCCTGCCCGGCAATTTCTAAAATATCATTGACTACTCGTCACGGTGTTCCAACTCTGTGATAGAGTTGAATCCGTTTCGCGTAACGGCAAATCCTTTACTCGCTATGGAGATGCAAATACTCCAGGTTAATAAAGATGAAGCGGTAATGCGACTGGAATTTCAGGAACAGTAATGATTCTATGTCAGTAATTCTGCATACGCAGGCTTCTGAAGCTGAACATCAACCCATGGAGGCAGCCGAACTTCTGGTCGCCTATCTGGAACAGATCGGTACCGAAATCGTATTTGGCGTCCCCGGTGGCGCCATAGAGCCATTATACAATGCGCTCGCCCGCAGTTCGCGGAAAGGCGGGCCGCGCCCCGTCGTGGCGCGTCATGAAGCGGGCGCAGCTTTCATGGCCGATGGCTACGCTCGTGAATCGGGCAGGATCGGGGTGTGCTGCGCAACATCCGGACCGGGCACTACCAACCTGATCACCGGTGTGGCATGCGCATATGAAAACGAGATACCCATGCTGGTCATCAGCGGTCAGCCCTCGTTGAATCTTCTGGGTCGCGGGGCGTTGCAGGAATCATCCGGGGCAGGTATCGACACTGTAGCGATGCTTCGTACCTGCACGCGCTACAGCGCGCTGATATCTCATCCCGATCAATTGGAAACGCAACTGGTCAGTGCACTGCTGTGCGCGCACCATCCAATACCAGGCCCGGTTCATCTCAGTATTCCGGTGGACATTTTGCGCACGCTGCTCAAGCGCGGGCCGTCATACAATCTGGCTCATCTGTTGCAGCCGCAATCAGCAGTTGATGATGCTGCGGTACGCGAATTACAGGCACAATTGGCGAATGCAAAACGGATGGTGGTGGTGATCGGCAGCGGCGGCGGGCCTGCCATAGATCTCATCATCGAGTTGGTGGAAAGGATGAATGCGGTTTTTGTCGTCACTCCCGATGCCAAAGGATACATCAGCCCACGACACCCTTCGTATCGCGGTGTATTCGGTTTTGCAGGGCACCGGTCGGCGGTTGAAGCGATAAGCGACAAGGATGTCGATCTGATACTGGTGGTCGGTTCAGCCCTGAATGAGTGGACCAGCAATGGCTGGAGCGAATCGCTGCTGAATAACCGGATGGTGCATATTGATTCCTGCGAGGCACATCTGACGCGTTCGCCGATGGCGCGACTGCATGTGCGCGGGCTCGTCCGCCCGGTGTTCGAGCGTATATTGCGTTCACTGCGCTCGGATGCCACTAAGGAAATTGTTCCGGGTAAGATGCGAAAATTCAAGAAAAAATCGATAGATGATTCCTTCAGATCACCAATACCCGGGGCGTCGATCAAGCCACAGTATCTGATGCGCGAATTCGGCTGGCGCTGTTCTCCCGATACACGTTTCCTGATCGATTCAGGCAACAGCACGACGTGGGCGATCCATAATCTGGGCATGCATGACCACCTGCATAGTGCAGGCGGATGGATGCGTGTCACGATGAATTTCGCCCCGATGGGTTGGGCAATAGGCGGTGCTGTCGGCACCGCACTCGCGAATCGTGAGGTTCCGGTTGTCTGTATCACCGGGGACGGCAGCTTGTTGATGAATGGTCAGGAAATGACCGTGGCACTGGCCGAGAAACTCAGCGTTGTGTTCGTCATCCTGAACGATTCTGCTCTGGGTATGGTGAAACATGGCCAGCGTCTTGCCGGTGCAGAACAGATCGGCTACGAGTTGCCGACAGTGGACTTCAGGCTGATGGCTGAAGCCATGGGCATCCCGGGATATGTGATTCGCACTGCCGAGGACTTC
>QJWF01000145.1 GCA_003235435.1 Nitrosomonadales bacterium | reverse complement strand
TTTTGGAGCATCGCATACATCCCTGCGGGGAGGCTGAGAGCAATACCTATGACAAGTATGTTCAACGAACCTGCCAGCTTAGACGAGAACATTCGGAGCAATACGCTGGCGACCTGAGCTAATGCATGTCTCATGTTTATCGTTAACCTGCTGCGGGAGCGGTTTGGGAAGTCTTCAACTCCCCTTGCCTGAGCGTTAGAACGCGCACTTCGGTATCCTGCAATATGCTTTCATCGTGGGTGGAAATCAGCAGTGTGACGCCGACCTGATGGAAAGAATCGAATATTGCCATGATTTCGTGGGCGTATTCAGTGTCGAGGTTCCCAGTCGGTTCATCGGCCAGCAATATAGTGGGGCGGTTCACAATTGCGCGTGCGATGCATAGTCTTTGCTGTTCCCCTCCGGACAGTTCGATGGGGTTGGATTTCTCCCGCTTGAGCAAGCCGACCTTGTCTAGGGCCGCACGAACCCGCTTGTGGCTTTCGCGGTAATCGAAACCGCAGATCTGCAGAGGCAGCATGACATTGTCGAACACGTTGCGGTCGAACAGCAGCTTGTGATCCTGGAAGATGATACCGAGATTGCGACGCAGGTAGGGCAGCGCTCGATCTTTGAGAACGCCGACGTTTTGATTGTTCACGATGACGCTTCCGAGGTTGGGACGCTCGATTGCTGCAATGAGTTTGAGCAGTGTGCTCTTGCCGGCGCCGGAGTGTCCAGTGATGAACACCATTTCACCCTTGGAAATCTCGAATGTGACGTTCTTCAGTGCCTGGTAACCGCCGGGGTAGCGCTTGATAACCTGGTTGAAGCGAATCATTCTTCCAGACCCAATAATGCGGCAACGAATTCTTCCGCGACGAACGGGCGCAAGTCATCCAGCCCTTCGCCCACGCCGATAAAGCGAACGGGGATCGGATGCGCCTTTGCGATCGCCGCGATCACTCCGCCTTTGGCCGTCCCGTCCAGCTTGGTCAAAATCAGTCCGGTAACGCCGAGCGCCTCGTCAAATGCCTTGACCTGGCTTAACGCATTTTGTCCCGTATTTGCATCAAGCACCAGCAACACTTCATGCGGTGCTTCAGGCGTTTCCTGAGTTCCCGGCATCGCCTTGGCGATGACACGCTTGACCTTCTTGATCTCCTCCATCAGGTGCGCTTGTGTAGTGAGCCGACCGGCAGTATCGGCCAATACAACGTCTACATTGCGCGCTTGAGCAGCCTGCACTGCATCATATATCACGGCAGCTGCATCGCCGCTTTGTTGTGTTATTACCGTTACGCTGTTGCGCACTCCCCATGCGATCAGTTGTTCGCGTGCTGCGGCGCGGAAAGTGTCGCCTGCTGCAAGCACCACAGAAAGCCCCTTAGCTTGCAAATGTTTTGCCAGTTTGCCTATTGAGGTGGTTTTGCCCGATCCATTTACACCCACCAGCATGATTACGAAGGGCTTCGGCGTGGCCGGTTGCAGCGGCTGTGCCAGCGGTTTGAGCAGTTTGAGAAGGCAGTGAGCCAAGGCTTCCCTGAGCTGGACAGCTTCGCTTAAATGATGCTCTTTGACCTGATGGCGCAGATCGGCCAATAGTGCATTGGTCGCATCCATGCCAACATCGGCGGTGATCAGAATGGCTTCCAGTTCTTCATAAAGATCGTCATCTATCCTTCCATTGCGACTGAACAAGTCGGCCAGCTGTCCGCCGGTACGAATCAATCCGGATTTCAATTGACTTATCCAACTGGAGTTGAACTTGTCATTGGCGGCCTGGTCTTTGTCAGGTCGGGGCGGTCTTTTTTTCAGGAAGCTGAACATTGGATGAACTTGGCTGGAAGATATAAAAATGTCGCATAATGCGCATGCATTTTATGCCGATTACACGTCAAAGGGTTAGGGTTATGAAGAAAGCCGTATTTTACATCCTGTTGTTGCTGTGGTGTTCTCATGGAGCAGTTCAAGCGGAAGTGTTCGAACGCACACTGTCCAACGGGCTGAAAGTCATCGTCAAGGAAGATCATCGCGCACCGGTTATCGTACAGCAGGTGTGGTACAAGGCAGGGAGTATGGACGAGCGCACCGGTACCACCGGTATTGCTCACGTGCTGGAGCACATGATGTTCAAGGGAACCAAATCTGTCCCGGCAGGGGAATTTTCCAAGCGTATCGCTGCAGCTGGTGGACGCGAGAACGCTTTTACCAGCAGCGATTACACCGCATATTTCCAGCAGCTGCAAAAATCCCAATTGCCGTTGGCAATGAAGCTGGAATCTGACCGGATGCACAATTTGAATCTTGCTGCGTCAGAGTTCGCAAAGGAGATCAAAGTCGTCATGGAAGAGCGCCGCATGCGTACCGATGATGATCCACAATCACTGTTGTATGAAAACTTGATGGCGACTGCTTACCAGGAACATCCGTATCATCATCCTGTAATCGGCTGGATGAATGACCTGGAAGTTCTCACGGTAGAGGATGCTCGGGATTGGTATAAACGCTGGTATGCACCGAACAATGCGACGCTGGTTGTTGCCGGAGACGTGATAGCTGGCGATGTTTTCGCGCTGGCTCAACGCTATTACGGTTCAATACCAAGAGTTGCGCAGCCGCCAAGGCGTGATTATGTAGAGCCCAAACAAATAGGCATCAAACGCCTGGTCGTCAAAGCACCGGCCGAATTGCCACAATTGGTTATGAGCTTTCACGCACCCACGGTCAAGGATCCCTCAAAGGACTGGGCACCATACGCTTTGGAGATTCTTGCGGGAGTGCTCGATGGCAATGAGTCGGCCCGGCTGAACAAACATCTGGTGCGCGAACAACAGATCGCCAGTTCGGTAGGTGCTGGTTACGATTCGACCGGGCGCGGGCCCAGCATGTTTATCCTGGAAGCCACTCCGAGCTCGGGCAAAACAGTACAGGATGTCGAAGACGCTTTGCGCGAGGAAATCGCACAACTCGTGAAGAATGGAGTGAATAAGGACGAGCTAAAGCGTGTCAAAGCACAAGTCACAGCGAGTGAGGTCTACAAGCTCGATTCGCTTTTTTACCAGGCGATGCAGATCGGGCAAATGGAGAGCATCGGTTTGGGGCATCAGGCGATCCCCGTGATGCTGGATAAGCTACAGTCGGTAACTGCGGAACAGGTGCAACAGGTCGCCAGGGAATTCTTGCAGGACGATAATTTGACTGTTGCCGTGCTTGACCCCCAGCCGCTTTCAGGTAAGCCTAAACACAAGTATGAAGGGGGGTCGTATGTTCATTAGAGCGATATCTGCTGCGGCCATATGCTGTGTTGCAACCGCCGCAATCGCCACCCCCAGCATCCAGCACTGGCAGAGTGCAAGCAGTGCGAAGGTACTGTTCGTCGAAAATCATGATATTCCAATGCTGGATGTCGCGGTGAGTTTTCCTGCGGGCAGCAGCTTTGACAGCACGGGTAGTTCGGGTGTCGCGGGATTGACACATCATATGCTGGATGCTGGTTCGGAGGGTTTGAGCGAGGACGAGATCTCGCGCGGCATGGCTGATATAGGTGCTCAGCTTAGTGGCGGATTCGATCAGGACCGGTCCAGCGTTTCGTTGCGTACTTTGAGCAGTCCTCAGGTGCGCGACAAGGCGCTGGATATCATGGCACGTGTGCTGCAAAAACCTGTATTCCCTGACGGGATACTTGACCGTGAAAAGGCAAGACTGATCGACTCTTTGAAAGAAGCCGAAACCAAGCCGGAAAACATCGCGGAGAAGGCTTTCCAGAAGGCTGTTTACGGAACTCATCCCTACGCATTGCCGGTGAACGGGGAGATCGCAAGCGTTGAAAAGATCACGATGCATGATCTGCGCAGCTTTTATAATGCGCATTACAGCGCGGACAGTGCGGTTGTCGCCATCATGGGTGATGTCACACGAGCAGAGGCCGAGGCGATCGCAATGAAACTCACTGAACAACTTCCCCCGTCTTCTGGAGCTGCAACGGCAAACCTGCCCGATGTGAATGTGCGAATCCATGCTTCCGAACAGCGCATCAGCCACCCGGCAAGCCAGAGCCATATCCTGGTCGGTGCGCCGGGCATGTCACGCACAGATCCCGATTATTTCCCGTTGTATGTAGGCAATTACATCCTAGGCGGAGGTGGTTTCGTATCGCGCCTGATGAATGAGATTCGCGAGAAGAAAGGCCTGGCCTACAGTGTTTACAGCTATTTCATTCCGTTGAGACAACCCGGTGCTTTTCAGATCGGCCTGCAAACGAAGAAAGAACAGGCTGACGAGGCGTTGCACTTGGTGCGAAGCACACTGCAGGAATTCATATCCAGGGGACCGACCGAAAAGGAGTTGCAGGCAGCCAAGCAGAACATCGTCGGTGGTTTCCCGCTGCGCATAGACAGCAACAGCAAGATACTCGGTTATCTGAGTGTCATCGGTTTCTATGACCTGCCGCTGACATATCTGGACGACTTTACCAACAGCGTGGATCAGGTGACAGTTTCACAGGTCCGTGAAGCGTTTGTGCGCCATATCGATCCTCAGTCGATGGCGACAGTGATCGTCGGTGCGCCAGCAACTGACGATCCGGAATCCGGCAATCAGGAAGTCGAATCGACGCAATTTCGAGAGGCAGTGAAATAACCAGAGCGAGCGGCAAAACAAAGGCAACCTTGAACAAGGTCAGGATCATTGGGGGCGAACTTCGCAGCCGCTTGATCAAGTTTCCTGATGCAGAAGGTTTGCGACCCACACCGGATCGCGTCCGCGAAACACTGTTC
>QJWF01000060.1 GCA_003235435.1 Nitrosomonadales bacterium | reverse complement strand
AAGTACCGCCACCTGCAATCCCGGCTTGCCCAAAGTGGTCAGGTTCTTTACCAATTCGAGTTCCTTGCCGGCATTTGCCCCGGTCAATATCTGTACCACGGCTACTTTTCCAGTTTCGCCTTGTGCCGCAGGTTTGGCGGCAACCGGTTTGGAGGCAGATGCGGGAGTGTCAAACTGGCCGGTTTTCTCAACCAGTTCCTCAACTCCTGATTGCTCAGGCCTGGCCTGGGTCTTCATCGTTCCGGCTTTTGCCGCAGAGGTTTGGCCGAGCGGGCTGCCGCGCATCACCATGGTTCTTTCAAAATCGGCAGAAGTGGTCTGGGTGATCTGGTCGTTGATGTACTTCAGCTTATGCTTGCCGATCTCGATCACGTCATTGTTTTGCAAGAAGTGCTTTTTGGTTGGAACACCATTCACTTCCAGGCCATTTGTGCTGTCCAGATCTTCCAGAAACGAATCGTGCATGATAGTTACGACTGCGGCATGCTCTCCGCTCACCGCAAGGTTATCGATGACGATGTCATTGTGCGCCTTGCGCCCGATGGTCATGCGCTCCTTGTTCAGGGGATATTCCCTGAGCACCGCGCCATTCATGCTGAGAATCAATTTTGCAGCCATAGTCGTGTCCCCGTACTAATTATTTCCTGAACCAATTTAGCATTCTTGCCAACCAGTTGCCCCGCGCGGCAAATCTGCCTTTAACCTTTACCAGTATTACCGAAACATTGTCGCGACCACCGTTGTCATTCGCCATTTGAATCAATTGCTCGATCGCCAGCGGCAAATTGCCCTGCATCGAATACACAGTGGACTGTATATCTTCATCCTCAACCATGTCGTTGAGTCCGTCGGAACAAAACAGATATACATCACCTACCTGCACGCTATGCACATGGATTTCAGTATCCACTTTCGCATCGATTCCGACAGCGCGAGTCACCAGATTCTTGTTCTTGGACAGGCGCGCGTCCTCGACGCTTATCATCCCGCTATCAATCTGTTCACGCAACAATGAATGATCTCGGGTGAGCGCCTCCAGCGATTCGCCACGCAGTCTGTACAGGCGTGAATCACCCACATGCGCCACTGCCACACGATTATCATAGAACAATCCGGCAACGACGGTCGTTCCCATCCCGGCATACTGGGGCTGGCTTTGCGCGGCATAATATATCGAAGCGTTGGCCCGTTGAATATTATCGCGTAGAAGCAACACGCCATACTCATCACCGGTTTCCTCATCAAGCTGGGTAGGTTTTACATTTTGCAGGCTCTGGCCGACTTCCGTTGTCACCACCGAAACAGTTATACCGCTTGCAACCTCGCCCGCATTGTAACCGCCCATGCCATCAGCCAGCACCACAAGACCGCTAGCAGGTTCACAAGCGACACTATCCTCGTTGTGCGAGCGCACCATACCCGGATGAGTTTGACAGATCATTTCAAGCGCATCTTGTACTTTCATGGTTACCCCTACAGAGCAGCAGCGCATCGCCGCAGAGCCTCGGCCATTTCTGCGCCGCTGGCATAACGATCCTCGATCCGCTTGGCCATCGACCGGTTAATGATGGCTACCAGGCACTCCGGAAGACCCGGCTTGACACTCTGGATGTCGATGTGCGGTTCGTTGGCAATACGGTACATCAATTGCGCCAGCGAATCCCCCACGAACGGGAGCTTACCACAAGCCAATTGATACAAACTTGCCCCAAGGGAGAACAGATCGGAGCTGCCTTCGATCTTCTGGCCGGCCAATTGCTCGGGAGACATGAATGAAGGCGTGCCCAACACCAACCCTGTCTTGGTTTTGCTCGAGTCGGTGATGCGTGCGATGCCGAAATCAGTCACCTTGACGGTATCGGTCTCCGGGTCCCACATGATATTCGCCGGCTTGATGTCGCGATGCACCACGTTTTGCCTGTGCGCGTAATCCAGCGCGTCAGCAACGCTCGCTATGATGTTTATCATCTTCGGTAGCGGCAGCAAATTTCCCGGCCTTGTGTAGGGCACCAGGTCCTTGCCCTTGAGGAACTCCATCGCGATATAGGCAAGATCGTGCTCTTCGCCTGCATCGTAAATCGATACGATGTTCGGATGATTCAGGCGGCCTGCCGTTTCGGCCTCGCGAAAGAACCGGATTTTGACGTCCTGAAGCTCGTCCGCCTCGAATTCCTCCGACAGAGCCAGTGTTTTAATCGCCACGGTGCGCCCGATCTTGGGATCCTTGCCGAAATACACGACGCCCATCGCTCCCTTGCCCAGTTCTTTCTCGATCTCATAACGCCCCAGCATCGGCTTGGACATGCCCGGCTTGTTCAGCACCAAGGTGCTGGCATTGCTGCGCCCGCTGCCCCCGAGGATCATCGTTTCTGCCATGGCACGCGTCTGCAGCAGACGGTTTTCCAGATCGCGGAATTTGGGATTGTAGTCGGACATGTAACGGAATACCGATTCAGCCTTGTTCATCTGGCGCTTTCGTTCATAGTCCAGACCCAAGTTGTAAAGCACTTCCATCAGGCTGTCGTCTATCGGCACCTTGCGGAATTTGTCGAAAGCGATATCCAGTTGGCCCTGCCCCTGAAAAGCCAGTCCGAGCATGCGATTGCTTTCAGCGGACTCTGCATCGGAAATCTGCTTGCCCTTTTCTGTCATCAGGAAACGCTTTGTGGTAAGCAGCAAATGCCCGGCCAACAGCAGGCTTGCCGGCAACATCAATTGCAGCCACATTGCCTGCGATGTCATGAGCACAAAATGCGTGGTCAACAATGCCGCGAACAGAATCCCCGTCATGAGCGCAGCAACGCCGGCATTCATGCGCGGCATCAACAATATCAAATACAGCGCCACCAGCAGGAAAACAGCCATTTCAGCCATCCCCCCCCATTGCGGCGAAACGAAATAATCCCCCCTGAGTATGCTCGACACAGAATGCGCCAGAATCTGCACCGGCGCCATGCCTGGCCCGACCGGAGTGACCTGCATGCTCCCCACACCGGCAGCCGATGCCCCTATCAGGACGATCTTGTCGCGATATTTCTCTGCTGGAATCTTCCCGCTAAGCACATCGTAGAAGGAGTCCACTGGAAACGCGGAACGGCCCTCATGATCTTTATAAAAATAGGTATGCATCTGCAAATCGGAATCGGTGGCGATCTTCAGATTACCAAGCTGCACGCCCTCGCCCAGCCCGACGCGGATATCGCTTGGCTCCAGATTCAGACTCTTGGCTGCCAGCATCAACGACAGAGAAGGATAATATTGGTCATAATAGCCAACAACCAGAGGTTCGGTGCGCACAGCGCCGTCCACATCGGGAAAGCTGTTGAGATGGCCGATCGCCACTGCCTTGCTTCCCAGCAACGGAATCGGCGGCAATACGCTTTGTGCCACAACCGGAGAAGCAAAAGAATCCCCTGAATTTTTCACGTCAAGCAGATTGTTGCGCAGGACATAATCCGGTAATTGTTGATCCGGATTCCCTTGCGGCTCGCCCAGTTCAAAGAACATGCCGAGTAACACGTCGTTCGCCCTGGCCATGCTATCGCTGAGCTTCTGGTCGTTATCAAGACTCTCCAAGGCTTCCAGCAGCAGACCGTCAAGCTGCGCTATTTCAGCCTTACGCGCCGGATCATTGGTGTTGCGGAGTGACGAGAAAGCGATCAGGTCGGCGATCTTGTTGATATATGCGAGTCCTGCATCGACTTGCGGTTCAAAGAAAAAAACCGTATAGCCCACGACTTTTGCATGGCCCTCTGCCAATATATCAATCATTTTGGCATGTATCGCCCGTGGCCATGGCCAGCGGCCAAGGTTGGCGATGCTTTGATCATCTATGGCGATAACAGCGATCTTGTCGCTCGGGGTGCGCAACGAAGCCAAAACACCCAAGTCATAAGCCTTGCGTTCCAGACTCTGCATCAAATCACTGTTCGCACCGAACAGAAACACCAGCGCTACCAGCAATCCGACGAACCAGTCCGATTTCCAGAACGACACCTTTTTCATGTTATTCCATCTCAGTTGCTTGCATTTCGACAAGTCTCCCGCCAACAAGCCATTTGAGCGATATTAAGGTATTTTGCTAAATCAGGCCACAATCCTTTTGATTTTTCTCATTCTAGTCAACTTTACAAAGACACTCGGGCCGGAAAAATCAAGCTGCCGGACGGTTCATTTCACCAGCAGCACCGGACATTCCGCTAGTTGCAGAACTTTTTTTGCAACCGACCCAAGCAACAGCGATTTCATCCCCCCTTCCCCCTGTCTGCCCATCACTATCTGGTCAGCACCCTGTTCACGGGCGTATTGCGCAATTGCGTCGGCCGGCATGCCGACGCTGATGTGGTATTGGTAAGTCAATCCTGCAGCATCAAGAGCCGAGCATGCGGATTGAAGAGCTGCATTGCCCTGCTCGCGATAATAATCGTTGATGGTTTCCTGGTTTATGAACAGCTTGACGTTGCCCTTTGCCACATTCCACTGCACGTTCAACAGCAGCAACTGGGGAAACTCCTTCAACGACGGGATATATTTGATCACATGCTCAACCGCGCGCTGCGCGCTGGCTGATCCATCTACCGGTATCAGTATTTTCATAATGCTCCCTACGATTTCTTGTGCGAGCCGGGCGAATGGTCGGGCAAACCGGATTTAACCGTAACATCCACCAGATCTATCACTTCGGGCTCAACGATTTTGCGCAACGCCAGCCATCTGCCGACCGCCAGGACCAGCGTGGCACAGCAAACTGGAATAAACCAGTGCAGGAAGT
>QJWF01000100.1 GCA_003235435.1 Nitrosomonadales bacterium | reverse complement strand
CCAACGCTGTTTTGCGTGATGATAAATCCCGCCAGCGTTGTAGCCAGTCCCATCGCGAGTGACTGCACTGTCGCGTTGAGTGACATGAACGTACCGCGCAACTTTGGTTGTGCCGCCGAGGTGATAATGGCCATCGCCGGTATCATGCGACCCGAGACCAGCACGAAGAATGCAGTGGTACATACAAGCCATAACCATAGCGGTGCCGCGCCGATATGGGTCACCACGAACAAAGGCAGCAATGCAGCAACGGCAACTAGGCGATATATTTTGATCTTGCCGCGCAGGTCGGCCCAGTGTCCGATCATCCGGGCCGTGACCAGCGTGGCAGTTCCGCCGGTCAGGTAGATGTATGGGATGTCATGCTGTGAGATGCCGACGTTGCCCACCGCATAGATGGTGATATAGGGAATCACCGTGAAGCCGGAAAAGATGATCAGCGTTGAAAACAGCAGGGCACGCAAGTGGTTGGCATCGCGCATCACGGCGAACATCTCGACGAAAGGATGGGCGCGCTTCTGGGCGTTGATGTGATGATGCAGCTCGGGCAGGACGCGCCTGCCGATCAGGATGAACAGCACGCTCAACAGCGCGATCAGGATGAAAGGCGCGCGCCATTGCAAATGATTCGCCAGCCACAGCGACAACGGCACGCCGGCGACCGTGGACACGGAAAACGCGGTCGCCACGATGCCGCTTGCCTTGGCGCGGCGCGCAAAAGGGATCACGTCGCCGACGATGGTTTGCACCATCGCGCCCATCACGCCGCCGAACGTGCCCGCCAGGCCGCGCGCGATCAGAAGCGTGGCGTAACTGGGCGCCAGTCCGCACGCCAGCGTGGACAGCCCGAACAGCGCGAACACGCTTAGCAACAGGCGCTTACGCTCGAACCTGTCCACGAAGGTTGCCGCCAATAATCCCGACAGCGCTGCGCTGAAACTGTAGGACGCGACCAGCAGGCCGAACTCGTGCGTGCCGATGCCGAACGCGTCGATCAATATAGGCCCGAGTGGCATCATGATCATGAAATCGAGTATGTGGCTGAACTGGATACCTGCGAGCGTCAGCAGCAGGTAGCTTTCTTTTTGCGGTGTAAGGGTGTGTTGCACGCGTGTGATGCCGGTCAGGATGAGGATGCGATTCTAACGTTTTGAATCGCCGACAAGAAATATTACTTCATCCGACAGTGCTAGAATCGTTGCTCGAAATTAGAGTTTTCCATCATGCCGCAACCTTCTTTCGTCCATCTCCGTCTCCACAGCGAATATTCCATTTCGGATGGCATGGTGCGCGTGGACGAGGCGGTCGCGGCGGCAAGAAACGACGCGATGCCCGCGTTGGCGCTGACCGACCTGAACAATTTTTTCGGGCTGGTCAAATTCTACAAAGCGGCGCGCGGGTCGGGCATCAAGCCCATTACCGGCTGCGATGTATACCTCACGAACGACGCGGACCGGGATCGTCCCTTCCGGCTGTTGTTGCTGTGCCAGTCCGAAGCGGGCTATCTGCAGTTGTGTCGCCTGCTTACACGGGCCTTTCTGGAGAATCAGCATCGCGGCCGCGCCGAATTGCGCCGCGAGTGGTTCCATGCAGGTACGGAAGGCTTGATCGCGTTGTCCGGTGCGCATCTCGGCGATGTCGGCAATGCGCTGCTGGCTGGCAATGCCGCACAAGCGAAACGTTACGCGCAGGAATGGGCCGGCTTGTTCAATAACCGCTTCTACCTGGAAGTGCAGCGTGCCGGTTTCGCTGACGAGGAGCATTACATCCATGCCGCGATTCAGCTTGCCGCAGAGATAGGATTGCCGGTAGTCGCTACCCATCCGGTGCAGTTCCTGACGGCGGAGGATTTCAAGGCGCACGAGGCGCGAGTGTGCATCTCCGAAGGCTATGTGCTCAACGACAAGCGCCGTGTGCGGGCGTATACCGCACAGCAGTATTTCAAGACCCAGGCAGAGATGGCGGAATTGTTCGCCGATCTGCCCGAGGCATTGCAAAACAGCGTCGAGATCGCGAAGCGCTGCAATCTGACATTGACTTTAGGCAAGCCGCGCCTGCCGGATTTCCCGACGCCGCAAGGGCAGGGGCTGGACGATTACCTGCGCGATCAGGCGGTGGCCGGTCTGCTGCGGCGCATGAAAATGCTCTACCCTGATGAGGCAGTGCGTGCCGCGAGGCTGCCGGATTATCAGCAACGCCTTGCGTTCGAGACCGAGACCATCATCAAGATGGGCTTCCCCGGTTACTTTCTGATCGTCGCGGATTTCATTCGCTGGGCCAAGCAGAATGGTGTGCCGGTCGGTCCCGGACGCGGCTCCGGCGCGGGCTCACTAGTGGCCTACAGCCTCGGCATCACCGATCTGGATCCTTTGCGCTACGAATTGCTGTTCGAGCGATTCCTGAATCCCGGACGGATATCGATGCCCGACTTCGACGTGGATTTCTGCCAGGACGGGCGCGAGCGCGTCATCGACTATGTGAAGCAGAAATACGGCACGGCAAGCGTGTCGCAGATCGCCACTTTCGGCACGATGGCTTCCAAGGCGGTGATCCGCGATGTCGGCCGGGTGATGGATTTCCCGTATGGACTGTGCGACCGGCTTTCCAAGGCGATTCCCGTCGAAGGCGTGAAGCCGGTATCACTGAAAAAAGCGCGTGAGATGGAACCGGAGATCGCGGCGATCGCCGAGAGCGAGGAAGGCGTGCCGGAATTGCTGGAACTGGCCGAGCGCCTCGAGGACCTGACCCGCAATGTCGGCATGCATGCCGGTGGCGTGCTGATCGCGCCGGGACAGCTCACCGATTTCTGTCCGCTGTATTGCGCCGACAGCAGCGCCAGCGTGGTCAGCCAGTTCGACAAGGATGATGTCGAGGACATCGGCTTGGTCAAGTTCGACTTCCTCGGGCTACGCACGCTGACCATCCTCGACTGGGCGATGCGGCATGTTTCCAGGTTGGCTGGAGGAATAACACCTTTCGAGTTGGAATCTCTGCCGCTGGATGACAGTGCTACCTATGAACTGTTGCAAAGTGCCAACACGACCGCCGTGTTCCAGCTCGAATCGCGCGGCATGAAGGACATGCTGGTGCGCGCCAAACCGGACTGCTTCGAGGACATCATCGCATTGGTGGCGCTGTATCGCCCCGGCCCGATGGATCTGATTCCGGATTTTGTACGGCGCAAGCACGGCGAGAAGTTCGAATATCCGCACCCGGCTGTCGGACCGGTGCTGCGCGAGACACACGGCATCATGGTCTATCAGGAGCAGGTGATGCAGATCGCCCAGGTCGTGGGTGGATACAGCTTGGCAGAGGCCGATCTGTTGCGCCGCGCGATGGGCAAGAAAAAGCCGGAGGAAATGGCCGAGCAAAGGGAGATATTCATAGCCGGTGCGCTCAAGGGCGGCACGTCGAAGGAGCAGGCCGGCAACCTGTTCGACTTGATGGAGAAATTTGCCGGATATGGGTTCAACAAATCCCATGCGGCGGCATACGCGCTGATCGCCTATCAGACAGCCTACCTCAAGGCGCATCATCCGGCGGCATTCATGGCGGCAACTTTGTCGGGGGATATGGACAACACAGACAAGGTGCGTATTTTCTATCTGGATGCGCTGCAGCAGTATGCGCCGCAGCAGGATGATAAAGAACGAGCCAGGATACGGGTGCTTCCGCCGGACGTGAACAGTTCCGCATATGTGTTTTCGCCCGTCGACGAGCAGACCATCGCCTACGGGCTGGGGGCGATCAAGGGCACCGGGGAAGCGGCGATAAGCAATATCGTCAAGGCGCGCGAAAGCGGGCCGTTCAAGGATCTGTTCGATTTTTGCCGGCGCGTTGACAAGCGCATCGTCAACCGGCGCACTGTCGAGGCCCTGATACGCGCCGGGGCGTTCGACTCCATCAACGATCATCGCGCCAGCCTGATGTCCAGCGTCGACGCGGCGCTGGCGAGCGCCGACCAGCAGGCGCGCGCGGCGAACCAGAACAGCCTGTTCGGGCACGACGAGGCGGACAGCGTGCTGCTGGAAAAGCATGCGGATGTACCGCGCTGGCGCTTGCGCGAACAGCTCGCGCACGAAAAATCCAGCCTGGGTTTCTATCTCGGCGGACATCCATACCAGGAATTCTCGGATGAACTGGCGGACTTCATCAAGGTGAAATTGAGCGACCTGACGCCGCAGTTCATCGGGCAGACGAATGGGCAGGCAAGCGGTTCCGGCCATGGCTCGCGACGCGGCGTGCCGGTCGTGCTGGCGGGCATCGTGGCGGGCTTGCGGATCCAGCAGACGCGGCGCGGGCGCATGGCGATCATCACGCTGGACGATGGCGGCGCGCAGGTGGAGATGACCGTGTTCAACGAACTGTTCGAGGCCAGCCGCCCGTGGATACGCGAGGATGAGTTGCTGGTGGTGCGCGGCAAGGCGGCTCTAGACGAGTATTCCGGCAATGTACGCGTGGGCGCGGAAGAATTGTTCGACTTTGCCTCGGCGCGCTCTGCCTTTGCGCAACAACTGGCCTTGCGCTGCAACGGCAACGCCAGTGTCGCTCAGCTGAAAGAGTTGTTCACGCCGTATCGCGATGGCAAATGCCCGGTGCAGATCCACTACCGTAACGATTTTGCCAGTTGCCAGTTGCGCTTGGGCGATGCTTGGCAAGTGACATTGCATGACGACCTGCTGCGCGATTTGCGGGAATTGCTGCAGGAGGAGAATGTCAGGGTGGTTTACAGTTGATGCGCAGGAAAGTCTGGTGTCGCAAGTGCTGCCAGCGCAAACTGTGATGCACAAATCATACGCGCCGGCTGACAGCGGTCAGAATGCCCTGCAGTATCGCAACCGGGGTGGGAGGACAGCCGGGAACGACGGCATCGACCGGGATCACGCTCGTCACCCCTCCGCAACTCGCATAGCTGGTGCCGAAGATGCCGCCGTCCCTGCCGCAATCGCCGACCGCGACGACCAGCTTGGGGTCGGGCGTGGCATCGAAAGTTCGCTTGAGTGCCACTTCCATATGCCGCGAAACCGGCCCAGTGACCAGCAGCATGTCTGCATGTCGCGGACTGGCGACGAAATGGATGCCCATCCCTTCGATGTTGTAGTACGGATTGTTCAGGCAGTGGATCTCGAGTTCGCAGCCGTTGCATGATCCTGCGTCGACATGGCGGATGGCCAGCGCGCGGCCGACATACTTCAGGATCTGTGCATTGATCTCCTGCACTTGGCTGCGCAACGCATCATCCGGCTGAGGAGGCTTTTCGGATTTGATACCGGTGTGAAGTATTTGCTTGATGATCTGATACATCTGTGGAGCCCTATAAATCGACGCCGCTGTAACTCAGGTTGAACGATTTGTTGATCAGCGGGAAATCCGGCACGATGTTGCCGATGACCGCGTGTTCCAGCACCGGCCAGTTCTGCCACGAGGGATCATGCGCGTGCAGGCGATGGATCAGGTTGTCGCTTCCGGTATGCAGCGCGATCAGCACTTCACCGCGCCATCCTTCCACCCAGCCGATGCCGGGATGTACTGATTGCACCTCGCCGATGGCGCAACGCGATTCTCCCTGCGGCAACTTCTCCAGTATCGCGCGGATGAGCCGGATGGATTCCGTGATTTCCTCGAAACGCACGGTGACACGCGCCGCAACATCGCCGTTGCGATGGGTTGCCATCAAGACTTCAAGCTGGTCATAAGGGGCGCACGGGAACTGCGCGCGCAAATCCCAAGCCTGGCCGCTGGCACGCCCGGCGAGACCCGTCAGTCCGAGTTGAGCAGCAAGATCGGGCGTGACGCGCCCGGTGGTAATGAAGCGATCCTGCACGCCGGCATGTTCGTCATAGATGTTTTTCAGGGTTGAGACCGTGCTTGCGATATGCTGCAGGGTCTCAAATATCCTGGTATGCGTGGCGCTGTCGATATCGACCGACACGCCACCGGGCACGATCCGATCCATCAGATAACGATGGCCGAACAGTTCGCTGTTCATGCGCAGCAGGTCTTCCTTGAGTATCCAGAATTGCGCGAAGCCGAAGCCCAACGCGGCATCGTTGCCGAGATAGCCGAGATCGCCCAGGTGGTTGAGCAGACGTTCCAGTTCGAGGAACATCGCGCGCAGCCATTGCGCGCGCAATGGCGCCGTGGTGTGAGTGACGCTTTCCACGGCCAGCGCGTAAGCCCAGGCATAGGCAACCGTGGTATCGCCCGATATGCGGCCGGCAAGTTTGGCGCCCTGCTCCAGCGACATGCCTTCGAATCTTTTTTCGATGCCCTTGTGTTTGTAGCCGAAACGTTCTTCAAGCCGAAGCACTTTTTCCCCGATGACGGAAAAATGGAAATGTCCCACCTCAATGATGCCCGCATGTACCGGCCCGACAGCGATCTCGTGCACACCGTTGCCGGTCACCGGCACAAATTGATATGCATCCATCTCGGTAGCATGCGTCGCATTGATGTCAAAGGACTTGCGCAGCGGATGCGCATTGCCGGGCCAGGAGGCATGACGCGTCCACTTGCGGTGGTCTCCGCCCTCAGCGGGATGCAATCCCAGCATGTCGGCGATGTTGCGTTGCATGCGGTCTGCCGCAGGAAACAGATCGCTCAGGTCGGGAAAGGCCGGCTTGTTTTGGTCCACCGGCAGCGTGAGAACCAGCAAGCCAGGTGCGGTCACCAGCGCGACATGCAGCGCATATCCCGCTTCGCGAGTCGTACCTTGGACATCGGGTGAAATATCGCTGCAGTCCTCTCCCCACAGCGCGAGAAGTTTTCCCCCGCCATGCAGTACCTGTTCGCACAGCGCGCGCAAGTCCTTTGCATCCACGCTGCCGTGCCATACCGGCATGGCTCCATGCAACTTGGTAAATAACTTGGGGAAATCGTCCAGTCTCATCGCATCATCCGATCAGTGCGGCAGCTTGCCGGTACCAGTCGGCAAGATATGGGGGAATGTACAGTCCCAGCATCAATACCAGCAGCAGATGCACGAACACCGGTATCAGTGCGGGGGGGTGCGGCAGACGCTTGTTGGTGGTATCCCCGAACACCATCAATTGCATGCGTCCAAAGATCGCGGCGAAGGCTACGCCGAGCGCGGTGAGTAGCAACGGCATTGTCCACGGATAAGAATGCATTGCAGTGGTCAGGATCAGGAACTCGCTGGTGAATACGCCGAACGGCGGCATGCCGAGAATGGCCAGAGTACCGAGCGCCAGTCCCCAGCCGACGGTCGGACTGGTCTTGATCAAACCGCGAATGTGCTCCATCAGTTGTGTGCCGGATTTCTGCGCGGCATGGCCGACGGCAAAGAAAATCGCGGATTTGGTCAGACTGTGCACCGTCATGTGCAGCAAGCCGGCAAAGGTCGCCACCGGACCGCCCATGCCGAAGGCGAATGTCATCAGACCCATGTGTTCGATCGAGGAATAGGCGAACATGCGCTTCACGTCCTTTTGCCGCGACAGGAAGAATGCCGCCATCACCACGCTGAGCAAACCGAAACCCATCATCAGATTACCGGCAAGATGGGATCCGAGCGCGCCATCAACGAGCACCTTGGAGCGCACCACGGCGTACAGCGCGACATTCAGCAGCAGGCCGGAGAGTACCGCCGATACCGGTGTGGGTCCTTCGGCATGCGCATCCGGCAGCCAGTTGTGCAGCGGCGCCAAACCGACTTTGGTGCCATAGCCGACCAGCAGAAACACGAATGCGAGCGACAAAACGGTAGGCTCAAGTTGAGTTTTAACCCCGTTCAGATGTGTCCACAGCAATGCGGTTCCCCCCGCGCCAAGCAGTTTTTCGGCTGCGAAATACAGCAATATGGTGCCGAACAATGCTTGTGCGATGCCGACGCCGCACAGGATGAAATACTTCCATGCCGCCTCCAGCGAAGAGGGTGTGCGGTACAGCGATACCAGCAGCACGGTGGTTAGCGTGGCGGCTTCCATCGCTACCCACAGAATGCCCATGTTGTTGGTGAGCAATGCCAGCAGCATGGTGAAGCTGAACAGCTGATACATGCTGTAATACAGGCGCAGCATGTTCGCAGTCAGTTTGCCGTGATGCTGTTCGATGAGCATGTAGGGGCGCGAGAACAGCGAAGTGGTAAAACCGACGAACGCGGTCAGCGCGACCAGAAAAACATTGAGGGCGTCCACAAAGAATTGTTCGTTCCATGCCGTGAATGAACCGTCCGAAATGACGCGGACGGTCAGGGCGGCAGCCGCTACGAAGGTGCAGAGGCTCACCACGGAATTGATCTCCGGTGCATAGTGTTGCCTGCCGAAGAGTGCCATGATCAGGCCGCCGAAAAAGGGAATCACCAGGACCCAGAATATTTCCACGTCATTCTTCCTTCAGTTTTTCCATATGCTTCAAGTCCAGACTGTCGAATGCAGTGCGGATCTGGAAGAAGAAAATGCCGAGGATGAACATGCCCACCAGTACATCCAGCGCGATGCCTAGCTCGACCACCATCGGCATGCCGTATGTGGCGGAGGTGGCAGCGAAGAACAGTCCGTTTTCCATCGCAAGAAAACCCACCACCTGCGGTACTGCCTTGCTGCGCGTGATCATCATCAGGAACGAAAGCAGCACGCTTGCCATCGCGATGCCCAGCGTGCTTCTCGTGATGGTGGCTGCCATCTGCGAGATCGGCGCTGCAAGGTTGAAAGCGAACACCACCAGCGCCAGACCGACCAGCATGATGGTGGGAATGTTGAACATGGTTTCCACGTCCCATTTGATGTTGAGCTTGCGGATCAGCCGGTGCAGGATCATCGGCAGCACGATAGCCTTGAGCAGCAAGGTCAGCGCGGCCGAATAATACAGATGCTGCTGCTGCGAGGAATAGGCGACCACGCTGGTGCTGATGGCAAGGATCAATCCCTGCAACGAGAACAGGTTGATCAGGGACAGAATGCGGCGTTGCGACAGCATCGCGAAGGCGATCAGCAGCAGCAGCGCTGCGCACATGTTGATGATCTGGCCGGTGATCGGAATGCCCATTTCAGGTCTCCAGCAAAAAGTGGGTCAATAGTCCCAGTACGGCGAGCAGGAATGCGGTACCCATGAATTCCGGCACGCGGAAGATGCGCATCTTGGCGGAAATCGTCTCGATGAAAGCCAATCCCGCCCCCGCCAGCAGCAATTTGAAAGTCAGCAGCGCTATCGCGGCCGGAAGCGCATTCCAGTTGCCCGCTTCGG
Organism: Nitrosomonadales bacterium; assembly: GCA_003235435.1. Taxonomy (GTDB): domain Bacteria; phylum Pseudomonadota; class Gammaproteobacteria; order Burkholderiales; family Gallionellaceae; genus Gallionella. Next base: position 6,276 of record QJWF01000100.1, on the reverse strand, counting down.
CAATGCCATACGGGATGAACAGGGCGATCCCGATGGCCATATATGCCAACAGTTTGAGTGCGCTGGCCCATTCCACCAAGGCAAGATGGCGCGCCGAATATTCCAGGACCATCGCCTCGTGGATCATGGTCAGTTCGAGGTGGGTGGAGGGATTATCCACTGGGACGCGCGCATTCTCGGCCAGCAACACCATGACGAACGCGACAGCCGCAAAGGTCATGCTCGGGTAAAGCACGAATTGCTTGTGTGCCAGCGTCTCGACGATGGTGATCAGCGAGGTGGACTGGCTGATCGTGGAAGCGGTGAACAGCACCATCAGCAGCGCCGGTTCGGCGAGAAAGCCGACCAGCATTTCGCGGCGCGCACCGAGCGAACCGAAGGCCGTGCCGATGTCCATCGCTGCCAGCGAGATGAATACCCGGGCCAGCGCGAAGATGCCAACCAGGGCGATCACATCGACCGCCGGCGATAACGGAAGGTCGGTGGCCAGAACCGGTACCAGTGCGGCGGCCAGCCACATGCAGGCAAAAAGGATATAGGGCGTTGTGCGGAACAGTTGCGATGCGTTGTGAGCAAGCACCGCATCCTTGTGAAAAAGTTTGAGCAGGTTGCGGTATGGCTGCAGCATTCCGGCACCGTTGCGGTTCTGCAGCCAGGCACGGCACTGATTGATCCAGCCGAGCAACAGCGGTGCTGCAAGCAGTACCAGCACGTTTTGCAAAAGCTGCAGGAAAATGGCCGAGGCGCTCATTCGATGAACGCCAGCAAGGCCAGCAGTGTGATGAAGCTGTATAGCAGGTATACGTGGATGCGCCCATGCTGCAATTTTCCAATCTGGTTGCCGATCGCCTCATTCGCGCGTTTTATCGGCGCATAGAAAATGTTCCACAGCCGGTCATGCACCTCGGCATGGTAATGCGGATGCAGATCGAACGGCGAGGGCATCTTTCTGACAACGCCCATGAACCACTCAAAGATCTGCCGGATCGGCTGGCCGAATCCCTCCGCCGTATCCTGCATGCGCGCGCCCTGCTCGGGGAAACCGCAGTCCCATGCCGGACCGCGCCTCAAGCGACCGTGATAGAACTTCTTTACCGCCAGCATGGTGAGTACCACGCCGGAGACGATGATGAGCAGCAAAATGAGGGGGCTGTAGCTGGCACGCTCGGCCGCTATCGGCGTGAGCATCAGCCAGCCGGAATGTACTGCACTGGTACCCAGGGAATTATGCACCAGCATTTCGGCAACAAAATCCAGATGCAGGATCACAAAAGTAGGGAAGATGCCTAGGGCGATACACCCTGCCACCATGCACAGCATGCCTATGCGCTCCCAAATGCCGGCATCGTGAACCACGGCAAGACCGGCATCACGTGGCTGGCCGAGAAAGATCACTCCGTAGAACTTCACCATCACAAATCCCGCCAGTGCCGCAGTCAGCACCAGCGCGGCCGCCGCTATCGGCACCAGCATGTTGATGTACGCTTGCGTCAAGCCGGGTGACAACAGGAAGGCCTGCAGCATCAGCCATTCCGACACAAAGCCGTTAAGCGGCGGCAATCCGGCAAGCGCAAGGGTGCCGATCAGCATGAACAACGCCAGGTTGGGCATCTTGTGGATCAAGCCGCCGAGCTTGCCGAGATGCCGTTCACCCGTCGCGTGAAGGATCGAACCGGTGCCGAGGAACAGCAGACCCTTCATGAAGGCGTGATTGATCGAATGATAGAGCGATGCAGTCAGCGACAGCGCTGCCAGCGCTTCCTTGCCCGAAGCATGAAAGATGATGGTGAGGCCGATGCCGACCAGAATGATGCCGATGTTTTCGATCGAGGAATAAGCCAGCAGGCGTTTCATGTCCACTTGCACGGCGGCGAAGATCACCCCGAACAGCGCGGTGAAAAGTCCGAGCGTCAGTGCTACCACCCCCCACCACCAGATCTGTATGTCGAGCAGATCGAAGCTCACACGCAGTATGCCGTAGATGGCTGTCTTGAGCATGATGCCGCTCAGCAAGGCGGATACAGGTGAAGGTGCAGCCGGGTGCGCCTCCGGCAGCCAGGCATGCATCGGCAATATTCCGGCCTTGGCTCCGAAGCCGAACAATGCCAGAAAGAATGTGATGCTGGCCCAATACGCAGACAGATGTCCGTGACGCATGGTGTCGAAGGTATAGTCTCCATGCCCGCCTTGCATCACCCCGAATCCCATCAGGATGGCGATCGCACCGACATGTGCGATCAGCAGATAGAGGAAGCCGGCGCGGCGCACTTCGGGCTGGTCATGATCGGTGGTGACAAGGAAGTAGGACGACAGCGCCATCGCCTCCCATGCCACCATGAACATATAGGCGTCGTCCGCCAGAAATACCAGGGTCATGCTGGCGAGGAAGATGTGATATTCCAGGCACAACAAACCCAGTTCCTGAACGGCCATGCGGCCAAAGTAGCCTGCCGAGAACAACGTGATGCCGATACTGGATGCGCCGAGCAACAGCAGGAAAAAAGCGGAGAGGGAATCAATACGGAGATGGAACGGCAGGTCGGGCAGGCCTATCGGCAGAACGGCGGTATCGACCCCGCTCAAACCGCCTAGTGCGGCGGTTGCCAATATCAGCGAACCGATCGCGCCAACCGGAAAGATGACCCGTGTGATGATGCGATTGTCCTGCAATGCCAGACCGCCCAAGCCGAGCAACAGCCAGAACACCGTCACTCCCAATATGACGTTGATGGGCGAAACACCTAAAGAAGCGAACACTGCGGGCACTACCTCCCTTAATGGGCGCGAATTATAGACCCGCCGCGCAGGCGCGCGAAAATTATTTGTTGCTCGTCACCGCCGTCTCATCAAAACATGGTGAGGGGTCCGCTAGACTTCCTTCGGTTGCTCGAGCTGGTGCAGGCAGTCAAGCGCGGCAAGCTTGTAGCATTCTGCGAGTGTCGGATAGTTGAAAACATTGCTGACCAGATCGCGCACAGTACCGTTCAAGTTCATCACCAGTTGCCCAATGTGGATCAATTCGCTGGCCTGTTCGCCGGCGATGTGAACACCGAGCAACTTTTCATTTTCCGAGTCCACGACCAGTTTGAGCAGTCCCTGTCCGTCGCCGATGATCTGCCCGCGTGCGCTGTCCTTGAAATATGCTCGCCCGACAACATAAGGGATGTTTTCCCGTTGCGCTTCCTTTTCAGTCTTGCCGACGTAGGATATCTCAGGGATGGTATAGACCGCCATCGGCTGATTCTCGGCCAAAATATGCTCTTTGCCACCGAATGCATACAGCACCGCGGCACGTCCCTGTTCCATCCCGGTCGAAGCAAGCGCGGGTCTGCCGATCAGATCGCCGACCGCAAAGACATGCGGAACGCTGGTTTGGAACTGCCGGTTCACCTCGATCCAGCCATTCTCCACGATGATGCCGGCGTTTGAAACCTGCAGCTTTTCACTGTTGGGCTCCCTGCCTTGCGCATACAGTACCGCATCGGTCCGGAATTGCTTTCCGCTTTCCAGCAGGGTGAACGTGCCCTTGCCCTCGCGACGAATTTCCGCGATGCGTTCCTGCATGTGGAAAGTAACGCCCATCCTTAAAAAACTGTCGGCCAGCACGCCCACCACGTCTTCGCTCAGGTAAGTCAGCAGTTGTACATGGCTGTCCACCACACATACGTTCACCCCCAGCGCGGCAAAGATCGAGACGAACTCGCATGCGATCACGCCGCCTCCGACAACCAGCAGGCTTTCCGGCAGGTGGCGCAGATTGAGGATGGAGGTCGAATCCAGCACCGTCTTCTTGTCGAATGGAACGCTGGACGGGCGGCGCGGCCTCGATCCCGTGGCAAGCACGATGACATTGGCGGAAATATTGCGTTTTTCCCCCGAGGAATCGGCGATATGAATGGTATGAGCATCGGCAAAAGATGCTTCCCCGGGTATCAATGCCACGCCGGAACGCAGCAGACGCTGCATGATGACTGATTCCTGCTGTGCAATCACCATCTCCTTGCGCTGCACCGCATCCGCCAGCAAGCCATGGCGGCTTCGAACATCCGGCGCCAGCGTCTGCCGCATGCCGCCGAATCCAGAGCGAGATACCAGATAGGCCACTTCGCGTAGTGCCTTGCTGGGTATGGTTCCGGTCTGAAGCCCCGCCCCGCCGATCTTGGGCTTGCGTTCGATGATCGCGGCGCGCTTGCCCATGCGTGCTGCCTGCCAGGCCGCCTGTTGACCGGCAGGGCCGGAACCGATGATCAGCACGTCATAGTCCATGTGAATGGCCAGAAGGGTTGAGATTGATTGATATGGGGAGAGTTAGGACGAGTAATGATTCAGGAAAGATATGAGGGAATTATAACGTGCCTTTATCCTCAGCCTGCTTGCGAAATGAATAAGGACGGCCGCAGCCGTCCTTATCTCATCTTGCAGAATTCAATCAGGGAATAGGTTTGGTTTCCAGGTCGTCCTTGGATGCGTTGATGAAACCGAATTTGGCATAGGCGCTCTGGCCGCTGTCTAATTTCAGGAAAGCAAGGTATTTGCTTGCGGCTTGCAAGTTGGTGCTGGAAGTCAGCGTGCCGATAGCGTAAGACACATCGTTGATCAGGCTATCTTCAGGTGGCAATTTCACCGCGTCGACCGCGTGGCCTTCGCCCAGGGCATTTTTGGTTTCCGTTGCCCAGACGATACCGACATCCACGGTGCCGGCTTTCAGTCCGTCAGGTATCTCGCGGTGATGCACAGAGGTAAAATGAACGTTTGGAGTCGGATCGCAGGACTTGCACTCCTTGCCGCCTGATACTTTGTCCCATAGCTTGTGATCCTGCAGTACCTTCTTGGCATAGAAAGTCATGATGCCCTCGGTAAGCGGGTTTGGCAGCATGATCTTCAAGTCGTCCCGGCCAAGGTCGTCGATGCCCTTGATGCTCTTGGGGTTGTCCTTCGCCACCATGAGTTCCAGCGCATTGTGGGTATAGATCATGTAATTGTCCATCTTGCCTTTGGCTTTAAGGGTCTTCAGGTGCCCCAAGTCTACTGAAGCGTAGATGTCCGGCTGCATCGCGTAGTCCTTGCCCTCATAGTTCCAGCCGCCGGCGTTGATTGCCTTGAGAATGACGCCGGGTGGCAGCGTGATCACAGCGACGTTGCCTGCTTCGGGATGGGCTTTCTGGAATGTCTGGATCACGTCCTCCATGGCGAAAAACTGGTTGCCCGCGAGCCATAGCTTGAGATTGGCATCGCTATTCATCTTCTCGAGCGCGGGGGTGCCTTTGACGATCTTGCCATCCGCATAGAATATCCGCAGGTCGTTGTCTTTATTGGGGGGGATGACTTCAAATGACGAAGCAGCAGTTGTTGGCTGGGGAGCGTCCGCGGCGTAGGTCTGGTTGGTGAACAGCCCGGCAGCGAACAGTGCAATTGATGCTAAACGTGATAAGCGCATGCTTTCTCCTTTGTTGTGTTTGGTCTATGTGATTGTTTTAATGAAGCATATGGCTATTGAACCGCTCGACGTTGAGCTGTCCATATGCTAAGACGTTGTCTACCACTATTTTATTCGCATACCCGGCTGCGCACCGTCATCAGGGCTGAGGATGAACAGGCCGGGAGATTCGCCGGAAGCCGCCAGCACCATGCCTTCCGACAGTCCGAACTTCATCTTGCGTGGAGCAAGATTGGCGACCATCACGGTCAGGCGGCCCTTGAGTTTTTCCGGGTCGTAGCCCGACTTTATGCCGGCAAACACGGTGCGCGGCTTTGCCTCGCCGATGTCCAGAGTCAACTTCAGCAGTTTCTCCGCGCCCTCGACATGTTCGGCATTGACGATCCTCGCCACGCGCAGGTCGATTTTTGCGAAGTCCTCGATGCCGATGAACGGCTCGAAATCCTTCTCGGTCTGCGCTACTTCCTTGTTCGCGGTGTGCTGCTGGTGTGCAGCATGGCGTTGGCGGGAATGTTCCAGCGGCTGAAGGCTTTCTTTGTTCGAAGCAACCATGGATTCGATCAGTTTGGGATCGAGGCGAGTCATGAGGTGTTGATAGGTACCAATTTTTGATGGGGAAAATTTAAGATCTTCCCATTTATAGGGTGAGCCATCTCCAAAAAAAGATGCAACTTGTGCAGCGATCTTGGGCAAGATTGGTGATAGATATATTGTAAGAATTCTAAACGCCCGAAGATAGTCACTACATGATGCATGAAGATCGGAATTTGTATTCAACTGGTCAGGATTTTTCGCGAGATTCCAAGGCGCGGTTGAATTAACAGATTCATTAACAAGAT
>QJWF01000051.1 GCA_003235435.1 Nitrosomonadales bacterium | reverse complement strand
GTGGGTTACTCCTCGGCTTTTATCACCACCAAGCTACGCCTGGACCTGTTGCGGGCAGTGCTGGCTACCCGCTGGGCGTATTTTCTGGACCAGCCGATCGGTAAACTCGCCAACTCCATGGCGACCGAGGCAAACCGCGCATCCCAGGCCTATGTATTCGGCGTCACCATGATGGCGATGTTCATACAGGCCATCGTCTACTCATCGATTGCACTGACCGTTTCATGGAAAGCCACGTTTGCAGCCCTGTTTGCCGCACTCTGCATGCTGTCCGTATCCCATTTCCTGGTGAGAATGGCCAGGCGAGCCGGCGATCACCAGACCGTCGTCTACAAGTCGCTGCTTTCGCGGCTGGTTGATACCCTGCAATCGGTGAAGTCGCTCAAGGCAATGGCGCGGGAAGATCTGGCAGGCACCGTCCTGAGCGCCGAAACCTCAAAGCTGAACCTCGCGCTGCAACGCGACGTTTTCAGCAAGGCGCTGATGGATGCCGTCCAGGATCCGATGTTCGCCATCGTAGTCGCCATCGGTATCTACATCGCCATAGAACACTGGGACATGTCATTTACCAGCGTCATGGTGCTTGTAATACTGCTGGCACGAACGCTCAGCCAGCTCGGCAAGATCCAGAAAATGCTGCAGAAACTGGTCACCACGGAAAGCGCCTTCTGGTCCATAAGAGGTGCCATAAAGAAGGCCGAAAAGGCCAGGGAAGTCTACGGGGGAACAGCGACACCGGTACTTGAATCGGCCATCCGGTTCGATAACGTATCTTTTGCCTATGGCGACAAAATGGTGCTGGACAGGCTCTCCCTGAAGATCCCGACACGCGCCCTGACAACCATTCTCGGGCCGTCCGGCGCCGGCAAGACCACGCTCATTGACCTCATCATCGGCCTTTACCAGCCCGATAGCGGCACGGTTTGCCTGGATGACACGTCGCTGAGCGACATCGACCTCAAGCAGTGGCGGCGGAAAATCGGTTACGTCCCCCAGGAACAGCTGCTGCTGCACGACAGCGTCATGACCAACGTCACGTTCGGCGACAGCGCGCTCACCGAATCCGATGTCGAGCATGCACTCAAGGCCGCCAATGCCTGGGATTTTGTCAGCGCATTGCCGCAAGGCATGCATGCCAACGTCGGGGAGCGCGGCGCCATGCTGTCCGGCGGACAACGCCAGCGCATCATGATCGCCCGCGCCCTGGTACACCAACCGTCGGTGTTGATTCTTGACGAACCCACCAGTGCCCTGGACCCCGAGAGCGAATCAATGGTCAGCGATACGCTGCGGAAACTGCGCAACGACTACACCGTACTCACCATCTCGCACCAGCCGGCAATGGCGGAACTCGCTGATGTGGTATACCGCCTCCAGGATGGCAGGGCAAACCCCACCAGGTCACCAGGTTCCGGCATGACGCAGGAGCCCGTGCCTGAAGATCACTCCTGAGTGTCTCTGTCACCAGATTTCATCACGGGGCACTGATCTACTGCCCCTCCGGTCACAAATCTTGCTGGAAATGCATCCGAAGCAAACTCACACACTTAGCCCCTTCAGCTCAATGCTTCAAGGTCAGTACAGGTCTAGTAAGTGCAAACCGGCGCCAGAATCGTTAAGTCCAGTACATAATAACCTGTGCTGTGTCCCGCACACCATGTTGCGGGGAATCGGCTCTTGCCTGGATCTGGTTTTACCACCATCAGCAAATAGCCCTCCAGGTACACATCCTTTATGATTCACATCAATACCAAGGAGGTGCCGCATATTGGGTACACCATTGCGGACCTTTCAACCGACGTAAATGTCAGCAATCGTCACGGCACCAATAGCCCTCGTTAGGGTTTTCTGCTATTTTATTTTAAAGCGTTCCGGCAATACTATTGACCCTGTACATCATGATCCCCCGTCGTACGTAATCACGTACATACATCTCAAGACATGGATGAATCAGCCGGCACAACAACCGGGAGCCGGCTCAGGCTCAATCTCTCGACATCGACTAACCCTGCGTCGCCCGCAGCAGAGAACATACGATGAACATTCTGAAAGCAGGCCTCGGCAAACTGCCCATAATCGATAGTGAACTTGGCCGCATCTATAAAATGCGGAGCGGGCATATTATTCCCGTGGAACAGCCGCTTTTCCTGGTTTCACAAATATCTCGGTCCGGCGGCTCACTGATGGCCCAGCTCTTCGACGGGCACCCGGAATGTCATACCCATCCCGGCGAACTGCACATAGGTTATCCTAAAAAATACAACTGGCCGGATCTCGACCTACGACAGAAGCCCGACAAGTGGTTCGACATGCTGTTTGAACGGCGCCTGCCTGGATACGCCGAGGAGGGCTTCGTCAAGGTACCCAAACACATGCGCTCAAGCTACAGCGCCAGCCAGATCCGCTACCCCTTCCTGTTCCTTCCAAGGCTGCAGCGTGAAATCTTCAAGAAATGCGCGGCCCGTGGCATCAACTCCCAGCGTGACGTCATCAATTGCTACATGACATCGTATTTCAATGCCTGGCTCGACTACCAGAATCTGTACCGCAGTGAACGCAAGTGCGTGTTCGCCTTCACGCCTAGGCTGAGCATGTACGAGGACAGTGTCGAACGGTTCTTCAGGGATTATCCGGACGGGAAGATGGTGACGATAGTGCGCGACCCGAAAACATGGTTCGTGTCCTTTGTAAAGGTAAAGCCGGATGAGAGAGGCAACATCACCGAGGCGATGACACGCTGGAAGACCTCGGCCCGTTCCGCCCTCAACAACAGGAAGCGCTGGCGTGACAGCATCATACTGCTGACATTCGAGAGCCTCCTGCAGGAACCCGAGCCGACCATGCGCTACCTGACTCGCGCCCTAGGCCTCAGCTTTGACGAGTGCCTACTCACGCCGACCTTCCAGGGCATGTCGATCCGGGCCAATTCCACCTTCCGGGTGGAACAGGACGGGGTGCTGGATGCGCCACTGCAGCGCGCCGGTGACCTCACACCGGCCGAAATCGACGGTATCGAGCGCGAGGCCAGCGAACTCCATGCAGAGGTCCTCGCCGAAATTGAAAATGCCAAGCATTCTTAAAATGGATAGCAGGCGACGCTCGTACACAATGGCAAACGTCAACGCTGCATGATTGACCGTGAATCACAGCCATCTATACAATAGCAAGCTCGCAGGCCCTGAAGGCCCACATCCCAGCCGCGTTGTCAGCACGGCGGTTTTTTTGAGCATACCGATATGTATTTTTCCTACGAGCATCTGCAACTTCTCTACGAACCTTTTCCGATCGGCATCGCCAGGCCCCTTATGGATCAAGCCCTTTACGGCGATCTGCTAGACAGTTATCCGGATATCGAGTTGTTCGAGAGTCACTCGGAATACGGCAAGGCAGGCATAAAATACGCACTTACCGAGAAGTTGAATCCGAAGAAATATTACCAGTTCATCAAGTCAACACCGATCTGGCGGGATTTTCATGACTGGGTAACCCGTGGTAGTTTTATTAAGGATACGGTGATCGCCCTCAAGGAACGCGACGTGGATCTGGGATACGGATTCCCCAGCCGCATGGAACATTTAAAGCGGCGCCTTAAAGACTTCAAGAATGGCCACTTCTGCTCCAGCCAGCCGCCCCTCAGCGCCCGTTTCGAGTTCTCGGCACTTCCTGCCAACGGCGGCAAGGTGATTCCGCACACGGACGCAACACGCAAACTCGTCACACTTGTCGTTTCCATGGTGCGCGAGGGTGAATGGAACAGCGCCTATGGCGGAGGAACGGACGCGAACCGTCCGCGGAATCCGCGCCTCAATTACAACTTTGGCAACGCGCACGCACAATTCGAGGACATGGAGGTAATCGACACGTTCGAGTTCAAACCCAATCAGGCGGTCTTATTCGTCAAGACCTTCAATTCGTGGCATTCAGTACGCCCCATGACCGGTGTAAATTCAGAGGCATTGCGCAAGACGCTCACCATCAATATCATGAAGAAATACTGATGCTTCCCGGGCCGGCAATACCGCCTGGAAATTCCAGATCCTGATGCCTATCTCTGCCGCATTCATGCCATGGCACTGACCCGCACCTGCCGATGCAGGTCACTCGCTCGATGAAACCGGAAGACCTGCCACAGCGACTGTTCAAGGCCTTTCTGCCAAGAAAAACGGCCAATCGGGTCAATCGCTGGTACAAGTTCCGCAGGGCGGACTATTTCCTCGTCTCGTACCCGAAATGCGGACGCACCTGGCTGCGGGCCATGATGTCGAAATACTACGTCGAACGCTACGGCTTGCCGGCCGGCACCCTGCTGGATTTTTCCAACCTTCATTACCAGAACCGGGAGATACCCAGAATCTTCTTTACCAACGACGTTCTCAACGATGTATTGCAACAGATCGTTCCGCCTGAAGTCATCAGTACCGACAAATCCGATTATTACAACCGCAACGTCGTTTACCTGACGCGCGATCCCAGGGATGTGGTGGTGTCCATGTATTTCCAGCGCACCAGGCGCGACAGGAACTACACCGGCACCCTGCAGGATTTCATACACAATGACGTCGGCGGTCTCGATACGATCCTTCGCTTCTACAACGCCTGGGCCGAGAGCTTCCCGCGCATCGAGAACTTGCTGCTGCTGAAATACGAGGAGATGCGCGCCGATCCCAATCTCACCATGGAAAGGCTGTTTGAATTCATGGGCCACTCGCCCGACAGGGAAATCATCCAGCATGCCATCGATGCCTGCAGCTTCGAGCGCATGCAAAAGATGGAGCGCGACAACCAGTTCAACCGTTCCTGGCTCAAGGCCGAGGACGTGAAT
>QJWF01000126.1 GCA_003235435.1 Nitrosomonadales bacterium | reverse complement strand
AATAGCCGCGCGCCTTCAGCAGCACATCGCTCGAAATGATCCAGGTCTAGGGAAGATCTGCCATTTTCAAACTTGAGCGGATTGAGCAGCAATCTGCACCCCACACTTCCAGGCGCTGCAAGGAACGGGGCATATACCGGCGGTTGCACGACAACAACATCGTCCGGTTTGCTCAGTGAAATGATGGAAGCATGCAGGGAAGGAACAACACCCGGACACATGACGATCCACTCGCGTTCCACTGCCCAGTCATGGCGTTTGGCCAGCCACCCGATAAGCGATTCGTATAACGATTCTGGATAGACGGTGTAACCGTATAGCGGATGAGCCGCGCGCGTCATCAGCGCATCCTGCACGGCTTGAGGAACGGCGAAATCCATGTCAGCTACCCACAAAGGCAATACATCGTCCCTGCCGAATATTTTCAAGCGCTCGTCATACTTGAAACTGCAAGTCCCGCTGCGCGGGATGATACGGTCGAATTCATTTTCCATGATGCCTAGTGCTTCAGCTTGATATGGAATACCTCGCCTATCGAATCGACTATCTCCGGGCTATCCCACTCATAAGCCCCTCGCGCCTTTTCGAGCACCTTTCCCTGCGCATCTACCAGAATGGTCAGCGGGATCGTGTTGGCGCCCAGCATGTTTTCCAGAAATACGTTGCTGTCGATAAAATTCTCAAACGTGACTTTCGACTGCTTGATGAACGCGATAGCTGCATGGCGATCATCGTCTGTCGAAATGCCGATCACATTGAACTCTTTTCCGTTATACCGGTGTGCGAGACGCTGCAACGAGCCCATCTCCTGCCTGCAGGGGCCGCACCAGCTGGCCCATACATTGATGAGAAGGGGTTTGCCGTGGTAATCGGAAAACTTCTTCGATTTTCCTGACAGGCCCTGCAACCTTGCCTCGCGCAGATAACCGCCGATCTCGACTTCACCGGGTGTCCCTGCGAAAACTGTTGTGCATAATGCAATTGTCAAAAAAGTAACCAGCAGTACCGATCGCATTTGAATTCACCTGTCCTAAGAAATGATACAGAATGGATTTTTGTTGCTGGCCAATGACAGACCTGGCATCCAAACTTATTGTGGCTGCAACATTCGCAACCCCCAACTCACCCCGAATCCCGTCACGTCGCCGGCCACGCTGCCCAGCCCGCCCTCGCAACGGCTGGCGCAAAGATCCACATGCAGCCACGGCACATCATGATCCAGGAATCGTTTCAGGAATAGCGCCGCCAGGATATGGTCGGCTTCGCCTTCCAGCGTGCACTGCTTGATGTCGGCGACCCTGGAGTCCAGTGCGGCTTCGTAATCGTCGTCCATCGGAAAAGCGCACAGCCGCTCGCCGCTTTGCCGCCCCGCCTGCACAGCCTTTTGCAGCAGCGCATCACGGTTGCCCAGCACGCCGCAGTAACGGTTGCCAAGCGCCACATGCATGCTGCCGGTAAGCGTGGCGAAGTCGATCATCATGTCCGGATTCTTGCGCGAAGCCAGCGTCAGCGTGTCGGCCAGCACCATGCGTCCCTCTGCATCGGTGTGCATGATTTCGATGGCGGTGCCATTCAGCGCCGTGACGATGTCGTTCTGCTTGTAGGCTTTCGGGCTGATGTGGTTTTGCGCAATGGCAAGCCAGCAATCGATGTTGACTTGAAGTTGTAGCCGCGTGGCAGCAAGCAGGATTCCGAGCACTACCGCCGAGCCGTTCATATCCTCGTGCATGCCGTGCATGTGCCTTGCCGGCTTTAGGTTGTGTCCTCCGGTGTCAAAGCAAATGCCTTTTCCGACCAGTGCCACGGTCTGTTTCGCTTTTGGATGTTTGTAGCTTAGATGGACGATGGCGGCATCTTCTTCATGGCTGCCCTGCGCCACAGCGACGAACGCTCCCGCACCGATCTTGCGCAGCGCTTTCAGGTCGAACTCCTTTATCTGCCAGCTATTTTGTTTGGCGAGTACCCTGACGCGCTTGCGATACAGCGCAGGCGTGAGTTCGTTGGGTGGCAGTACGGTCAAGGTACGGCACAACAAATTGCCCTCGGCTTGCGCCTTCAATATGGCAAAAGCCTTTGTGACGGCAAATCCGTACAACGCGATCTTGCGCAACGGCCTGCGCTGGTCTGATTTTTTCTTGTGCAGCGGCAACTGCGCACCGTTTACCCACGCTGCGTACACTGCAGCTTCGGCGGCCTGCCGGCGCTGGGTTGCATCGCCCTGAACCACGATGGTGATGCCGGCAGGCTGTTCGCCCAACAAAAGTTGTACCGCCTTGCGTGCCTGAGTTTGCAGCGCAAAAATGGCCTTGGAAAAATCCAGCATCGCCCATGCAATCAGGCATCCGTCCGCAGCGTTGGCTGCAACAGGCGCGGAGGCCAATTCCCCGATTTTCATACCGCGCCGCTTGAGCACCGCGGCCAGCAATTCGCGGTGCGGCACTTCGCGCGGCAGCGACTTGCCTACAGGCAACAGCACCAGCAGGTGTGCCGGGCCCGGAATTTTGGGTAGCGAAGTTGAAGCGGTCAGTTGTGCTAGCATTACGTCCTCATGTCCTAATATATGTCGCGCATTATATAAACAGATAAGCCTGTTCGCTTCGCGAAGATATCCGTTCCGGAGCTTATGAATAAGGAATGCAATGATCCAATATCTCGGCCGCTACAAAATAATCAAGGAAATAGGTCATGGCTCCATGGGTATCGTCTATGAGGCGAAAGATCCGCTGATCGATCGTATCGTCGCGATCAAAACGATCAATCTCCAGGACCTGACTCCCGAGGAAAAGAAGGAATATGAGGCCAGGTTCTACCTTGAGGCCCGTTCCGGAGGGCGACTGAGCCATCCCAACATCGTTACCATCCATGATCTTGGGGAAAGCGAAGGCATGCCTTTTATAGCCATGGAACTGATGGAGGGACGCGAACTGCAAAACCTGCTCAAGGCGGAGAAATTGCTTCCGGTTAAGGAAACGCTGAACATCGTGATCCAGGTGGCGACCGGTTTGGCCTATGCACATGAGCACGGCATCGTTCATCGCGATATCAAACCTTCAAACATCATGGTGCTCAAGGGTGGCCGGGTCAAGATTGCGGACTTCGGCATCGCACGCATGGATTCATGGAGGCTGAATACGACTCATGGCAAATTGCTAGGGTCCCCGCATTACATGTCACCCGAGCAAGTATCAAGCGGCCCTGTCGATCAACGTTCGGATATTTTTTCGACTGGGACCATGTTATATCGAATGTTATCAGGTCAGGTGCCGTTCTCGGGCGATAACACCCATGCGATCTCTTACAAGATAGTGAACGAGGAGCCGCCAAAACCAAGTTCCCTGAACCCGGAGGTTCCGCCCGCACTTGATTCGATAGTCGCAAAATGCCTCTCGAAGAATCCGAACGATCGTTATCAGAACGCCATCGAGCTTGAGGAAGACTTGCGTGCCTGCCAGGAGAAATTGATGCTCGGCAAGAACGGCCAGGATCAAAACCCTGTTATGGTAATTTCACAAAGCAAAATGAGCATACTGAAGTTTGTAATTATCATCGCGCTGTCGCTCATAATATTTGAGCTGATCGAAGAGTTTCTGCTGGACTGATCCGATGCGCGCCTACCTGGATCTGATGCAGCACGTGCTCGACCACGGCACGATAAAATCCGACCGTACCGGAACAGGCACTGTAAGCGTGTTCGGCTACCAGATGCGGTTCAATCTTGCAGAATGCTTTCCGCTGGTAACAACCAAGAAGTGCCATATGAAATCCATCGTGCACGAGCTGCTGTGGTTCCTTCAGGGCGACACTAATATCAAGTATCTAAAAGAGAACGGCGTCAAAATCTGGGACGAATGGGCGGACGAAAAAGGCAATCTCGGCCCGGTTTACGGCAAGCAATGGCGCTCATGGACCGCTCCCGACGGGCGCGTGATCGACCAGATCAGCGTACTCATCGCCCAGATCAGAAAAAATCCTGACTCACGCCGCCTGATAGTTTCCGCGTGGAATGTCGGCGACCTCGACAAAATGGCCCTTGCACCCTGCCATGCGTTCTTCCAGTTTTATGTGGCGGAAGGCAAATTGTCCTGTCAGCTTTACCAGCGCAGCGCGGACATCTTCCTCGGCGTGCCGTTCAATATCGCGAGCTACGCACTGCTGACGTTGATGGTCGCGCAGGTGTGCGATTTGAAACCGGGGGATTTCGTTCACACGTTCGGCGATGCCCACCTTTATTTGAACCACATGGAACAGGCGCGTGAGCAACTTTCGCGTGAGCCTCGCCCGCTGCCGACCATGCGCATCAATCCCGCGGTGAAAGATATCCTCGCTTTCAAGTACGAGGATTTCACGCTGGAAGGTTACAATCCTTATGATGCAATCAAAGCGCCTGTTGCGGTATGAGCCTTTCGCTCGTCGTCGCGATGGCTAGGAACCGCACCATCGGGGTGAATAACTCGCTGCCCTGGCGCTGCCCGGAAGATTTGCAGCATTTCAAAAAATTGACGATGGGGCATCATTTGATCATGGGACGCAAGACTTTCTTATCCATAGGTAAACCGCTGCCGGGACGCACCACCGTGGTGGTATCGCGCGATCGCAGCCTGAAACTGGAAGGGTGCACCGTGGTTAACTCTATACCCGAAGCAATCGCGTCGTGCGCTCGCGATCCACAAATATTCGTGGTCGGTGGAGCGGATATCTATGCACAGACAATAGACCTGGCGGATAAACTGTACATCACCGAGATACAAAAGGACGTAATGGGGGATGCGGCTTTTCCGGAGTTCGACAGAACCGAATGGCGGGAAATGACACGCGAAATACGCCGCCAGGAAACTCCAGAACCGATGGAATATCATT
>QJWF01000170.1 GCA_003235435.1 Nitrosomonadales bacterium | reverse complement strand
GCGGGTGAGACAAATCGATCATCGGCAACAAAAAACGGGAGGCTGCGCCTCCCGTTTCAGGATACATCCGGAATGCTTATTCCGCCGATTCCGAGCGTGCCGCCAGTTTTTCCTTGATACGTGCCGACTTTCCGGAACGATTGCGCAGATAGTACAGCTTGGCGCGGCGCACCGAACCCTTGCGTTTCACTTCGATGCTGGCTATGGTGGGCGAATAGGTCTGGAAGGTACGCTCCACGCCTTCACCTGCGGAGATCTTGCGTACGATGAAGCCCGAATTCAAGCCGCGATTATGCTTGGCGATCACGACTCCTTCGAAAGCCTGCAAGCGCTTGCGCTCGCCTTCGACCACTTTCACGCTGACCACCACGGTATCACCGGGTGCGAAATGGGGTATCTTTTTGCCGAGGCGAGTGATCTCTTCTTGTTCCAAAGTTGCGATCAGATTCATTTCTTGCTCCTTACTTTCTAGTTATGCGGGTCTTGTTCCTTCTGGAACGCTGCCAGAAGCCCAGACTCCTCTTTTGTAAGATCACGCTTGGCCAATAGATCCGGCCTGCGCAACCACGTCCTGCCCAACGACTGCTGAAGCCGCCAACGCTCTATGTCGGCATGATTGCCGGATAGCAGTACCGGGGGCACGGCTTCACCATTAAATACTTCCGGCCTGGTGTAGTGAGGGCAATCCAGCAAGCCTTGCACGAAAGAATCCTGTTCGGCCGATGCATCATCGCCCAACACACCGGGCAATTGCCGCACCAGACTGTCCACCAATACCATCGCCGCCAACTCGCCACCGGACAATACATAATCGCCGATGGAGATCTCTTCATCCACATACTGGCGGATCAGGCGTTCATCTATGCCCTCGTAACGACCTGCCAGCAGGATAAAACCATCATCCTTTTGCGACACCAGTTCCTTGACGATAGAGTGGGAAAGCAACCTGCCTTGCGGCGTCAGATACACCACCCGGCTTTTTTTTACTCCGCTGGCCGCCTGCCGCTGCCTGGCCGCGTTGATCGCGGCCGCCAATGGCTCTGCCAGCATCACCATTCCGGGACCACCGCCATAAGGACGATCATCGATGGTGTGGTAGCTATCCGTGGTGAAATCCCTGGGATTCCACGTCTTCAATACATAACTGTCTTGTTCTGCCGCGCGCCGCGTAATGCCATATTGCGTCAGCGCATCGAACATTTGCGGGAACAGCGTAATAACGTCAAAGATCATTATCAGTAGTCCGCCGACCAATCCACCAGGATGGTCCTGTTCTTCAAGTCAACCTGCTTAATCGCGCTGGCCACGAACGGTATCAGTATCTCGCCGCTGTCGTTTGCCACGCTCAATACATGGTTCGCTCCGGTCTCCAGAAAACCAGATACCGCACCAAGCTGCACGCCTTCTTCATTCACAACTGCCAGGCCGATCAGGTCTGACCAGTAATATTCATCCTTGCCCTGTTTCGGCAGGTTGCTGCGCGGTACCGCGATCAACAACCCTTTTAACTTCTCTGCTGCGCTGCGATCCGGACAATCCGGCAACTCAGCCACCAGCGTCTTGTTATGCGCCTCGCTTTGCCTTACTTCCACCTCGCGCCACGGACCACCCTCCCTGCCGATCCACCATGACCGGTAATCCAGCAAGCTGTCGAGATATTCGGTGTAAGGCTGTATCTTGACCCAACCCTTGATTCCGTATGCTGCAACGATACGTCCCATGATTACCATGGGACCCAATTCATCAGACGGCTGTGGTGACACCGGCACGCTTGACCAGTCTGGCAACCGTATCGCTCAATTGCGCGCCCTTGCTTTGCCAATGACCGACCCGTTCGAGTTCAAGCCGCAACGATTCGCCGCCTTCCGCCGCGAGCGGGTTGTAGAAACCCAGACGTTCGATGAAACGGCCGTCGCGACGTTTGCGCGAATCAGCCACCACTACGTGATAATACGGACGGTTCTTGGAGCCGCCGCGAGAAAGACGAATGATTACCATAATGAAACCTACCTAATATATTAGCCCAGCGAAAGGGCGCGGATTCTACGACATTTCGGGTGCTTCTTGCAAGTCTTGGGTGTTCAAACGGTTTGAAGGGGATCAAGCCTTATCTGTGCAGCAGCACTTCCATGACGAACTTGCTGCCCAGGTATGCCAACAGCAGGAACACGAAACCGCTCACTGTCCAGCGAACCGCGATGCGCCCGCGCCAGCCATAGAAATGGTGCCCCCACAACAATACGGCAAACACACCCCATGAGATGAAACCGAAAAGCACCTTGTGATTGAACTCCAAGGCCTTTCCGAATATCTGTTCGGAAAACACCACGCCGGATGCGAGCGTCAGGGTCAGCAACACAAATCCGAAACCGATCATGCGGAACAGCAAAGTCTCCATGGTCATCAGCGGGGGCAGACTTTGCAGGACACGCGGCATCATCGCGTGATGCAGCCGATTTTCCACCATGGAGATCAAAACCGCGTGCAGCATGGCTATCGTGAACAGGCTGTAGGCCAGCATGGCTGCACTTATGTGCGCCTTGAAGGCGAACAGACCTGTATTTTCAAGTTGATGCGCTGTCGGAAAAAATTCGGGCAGCAGCACGATGACCGCCGCCAGCGGCAATACCAGCGCCTGCAATCCGCCAATCGGGTAGAAGAACCGCGCAAGCCAGTACACCGCCAATGTCAGCCAGATGATCATCGACAGCGCATTGGTCATGCTCAGGTTGAAACCGCCGCCTGCAAACACATCATCAGCAAGCAGATAACCATGCAAAGCCAGCGGGATCAGAACCAGGTGACCTGCAAGTCCGCGACTTAAAGCCTCCCCCTGACCGCGGATGTTTGCCCGCCAGAAAAACATGGCAAGCACGGCATAAACGGCAAAGGTGGACACTGATAGGATAACGTTATGCATTTTTTGTCAGGATGTTTTAGACTTCCCGAATTCTACACCAACTCAAACAAAACATTCATGCTGGACAATCTCACCCAACGCCTTTCCGGTGTCATCAAGAATTTGCGAGGCCAGGCGCGCCTGACTGAAAGCAATATCCAGGACACCTTGCGCGAAGTGCGCATGGCTCTGCTTGAAGCGGACGTTGCGCTTCCCGTCGTCAAGGAATTCATCGCGCAGGTTAAACAAGCCGCGCTCGGACAAGAGGTCATCGGCAATCTGAACCCCGGCCAGGCATTGATCGGTGTAGTGCATCGCGAACTCACCAAACTGATGGGCGAGCACAACGATGCACTCAATCTGGCTGCCACCCCGCCCGCAGTGATCCTGATGGCCGGCTTGCAGGGCGCAGGCAAAACCACCACCAGCGGCAAGCTCGCCAAATTATTGCGCGACCAGCAGAAGAAAAAGGTATTGCTGGCCAGTTGCGACATCTATCGCCCCGCGGCGATCGAACAATTGCGCACGCTTGCGCTGCAGCTCGATACAGACTTCTTCGCCTCGGATGCCAGCCAGAAACCGCAGGGCATCGCGCTTGCCGCGCTGGACTATGCACGCAAACACTACCACGACGTGCTGATCATCGATACCGCTGGACGGCTGGGCATCGATGAAGCGATGATGTCCGAGATCCGCGAACTGCACGACGCGCTCAAGCCGGTCGAGACGCTGTTCGTGGTGGATGCAATGACCGGGCAGGACGCCGTGAACACCGCCAAGGCATTTGGCGAAGCCCTGCCCCTGACAGGAATCATACTCACAAAGCTGGATGGCGATGCGCGCGGCGGTGCGGCGTTGTCGGTGCGCCAGATCACCGGCAAGCCGATCAAATTCGTCGGCGTGAGCGAAAAACCCAACGGCCTCGAAGCCTTCCATCCCGAGCGCATGGCCTCGCGGGTGCTAGGGATGGGCGATGTACTTTCGCTGATCGAGGAAGCGCAGCGCGGTGTCGACCGCGCGGAAGCGGAAAAGCTCGCAAAGAAGGTCAAGAGCGGCAAGAATTTCGATCTCAACGATTTCAAGATGCAGATCGTACAGATGCGCAAGATGGGCGGCATGGCGGCGATGATGGACAAACTGCCGACACAGCTCAGCCAGGCCGCAGCAGGTTCCAAGATCGACGACAAATCGATCGCGCGCATCGAAGGCATCATCAACTCGATGACTCCGCTCGAACGAAGCAAGCCGGAACTGATCAAGGCCTCTCGCAAAAGGCGTATCGCGATGGGTGCGGGAGTGCAAGTAATGCATGTCAACCAGTTGCTCAACCAATTCGAGCAGACCCAGAAGATGATGAAGATGTTCGGCAAGGGTGGAGGTATGGCAAAGATGATGCGCGGTATGGCGGGGAAGCTACCAGGCTTTGGCCGTTAACCATCCCCCGACTCAATTTACTGAGCGCCTGTGAAAATTCAGAATTCGCCCAAATGCAAGGCGCGAGTAAATTTTTGCAGCGCCGCATATATGTGAATATGTAAGCAAGAATATTTATGAGCAACACAGCAGTTGGGATGAATTCTGGATTTTATGACTATTAAAGCAATAATTTTTGACGTGGACGGCACTCTGGCCGATACCGAGGACGGACACCGCAAATCATTCAACAAGGCTTTTGCGGAATGCGGACTGGACTGGAACTGGGATGTCGCGCTGTATGACAAGCTGCTCAAGGTTACCGGTGGCAAGGAACGCATCAAGTATTTCGTGGAAACCTTCAAGCCGGATTTTGTCAGGCCTGCCGATTACGAAGGATTTGTAAAGCATCTGCACTCGGTAAAGACAATGCACTACACGACGATGCTGCGCGACGGGAATATTCCGTTGCGTCCCGGCATCAAGCAACTGATATGCGATGCACATGCCGCG
Organism: Nitrosomonadales bacterium; assembly: GCA_003235435.1. Lineage (GTDB taxonomy): Bacteria > Pseudomonadota > Gammaproteobacteria > Burkholderiales > Gallionellaceae > Gallionella. Next base: position 76 of record QJWF01000170.1, on the reverse strand, counting down.
GGTATCAAGCTTGACATTGCGACCACCACCACGCCTGAAAATGTTTCCGCATTGCTGGAAGTCGGGCTGGGCAAGG
>QJWF01000239.1 GCA_003235435.1 Nitrosomonadales bacterium | reverse complement strand
GCATGGATACATCGAGTGACGTTCCCTATCTCGACTGTGCGTACAAGCTCGAGGAATATGCCGGCAAGGCGCGCCGCAAACGCTCCGAAGGCAAGCAGACGTGGCCCGGCCGCAAGCAGGTGTTTCGCAGTTATGATGCAGAAGGCCGCATGGAATCGGATGCCGTGACGGTGGAAGGCGACAAGCAGCAAGGCGAGCCGCTGATCATGCAAGTGATGCGCGGGGGAAAGCGCATTGCGGCAGGCGCCACGCTTGCGGAGATTCGCAGCCACGCTGCCGCCGAACTGGCGCGATTACCCCAGCCGCTGCGAAAACTTCAGGAAAGTTATGCGTATGAGGTGGAAATATCCAGCGAGCTGTATGAGCTTGCCGCGCAGGTCGACCGGGAATCGCACAATCATTGACAGGAGGTAATGCCATGAACGAAGAAACTACCGCCTCACCTGAAAACAAGCGCAACATATGGATACGCGGCCTGTTCATGTTGCTGATGTTCCTGGCTTTTCATGTAACTGCAACCGTGTTATGCATCGTTGCCGTCATTCAATTCGTGATGATGTTGCTGAGCGAAGAACCCAACGAACGTCTGGTTCTTTTCGGACGCAGCCTGGGGCAATACCTGCGGCAGATAGCCGATTTCGAGACGTTCGCCACGGAAGAGATGCCATTCCCGTTCAGCGACTGGCCATCGACCTACTGAATCGGCGTGATTTTCCTGAAAAGGCATCTCGACCATTCGGGTATACTTTCCACACTAAACGACAGGATAGTTTTTTGACCGACCAGACCATGCCCCTCGATTTCTTTTCGTACACGTACGATCTTGCAAGCTTTGCAGCAAGCGCCTTGCTGGTCGTTTCTTACCACTTGTTCCTGCGCCTGAAGATAAAAAAGAACCCTACCTATACCGTACAAACGATAAACGCCATTGCACGGACCGCATGGGTTGAAACCATCATGCGCGAGAAAAAGGACGTTCTGGCCGTTCAGACCCTGCGGAATTCGACAATGGCCGCAACGTTTCTGGCATCCACATCCGTGCTGTTGATCATCGGCGTACTGACCCTTAGCGAAAGCGATAAACTGCAGACAAGCTGGCATGCGCTGAACATCGTCGGAGCGAAACACCCGGAGCTTTGGCTGGTAAAGATACTCAGTCTGTTGCTGGACCTGTTCGTTGCCTTCTTCAGCTTTTCGATGTCCATCCGGATTTTCAATCACGTGGGATACATGATCAATGTGCCCCTTGAACTCAAGCATATGATGATCACGCCCGCTCATGTGGCGACTCACCTGAATCGTGCCGGAAAATTCTACAGTATCGGTATGCGCGCCTACTATTTTACCGTGCCGCTGGTCTTCTGGTTGTTTGGCCCGCACTTCATGCTCATTTCAACGATCGGTCTATTGATTGCCTTGTATCGGATCGATCGCGCTCCCAGGATTCGAAGCCTGGAGTTCTCCGATATCGAATAGAGCGCGGTTATGCTTGTGGCGCAATCCCGGAAAATAACCAGGTGACAAGATGACATCGACCGAATCGACAGCATTTTTTGCGCGCTCATGGTCGCTGTACGACCTGATCACGGAACACAACTACATGTTTCACCGCGAGATCTACGCAAGGGTCTCCGATCTTCTGAAGCTGCGCAAGGATATTGGCCGGTATCGGCTGCTGGATCTTGGCTGCGGAAATGCCCGCTTTCTAGCACCCGCTTTGATGCGATCCCCGCCGGCGCATTACCAGGGCGTGGATATGTCAGAAGCTGCACTTGAAGAAGCGCGGGAACACCTTGCGGGACTGACCTGTCCGATTGAGCTGACACATAACGATCTGCTGGAAGCAGCAGAGTCCACGGTCAGCAAATGGGACGTGATATTTACCGGGTTTGCCGTGCATCACCTGACACACCAGGAGAAAGAACGCTTGTTCCGGATTGCCGGAAGATGCCTGTTGGATGGTGGCTGGCTGCTGATGGTCGATGTCCTGCGTGAAGAGAATCAAAGCCGGAAGCATTACCTTGAGGGTTATTTGAGATTCATGCGCGAATGCTGGACGCGCATTCCCACGGATCAACTGGAGGAAGCGTGCGCACATGTCGAAACCTACGATTACCCCGAGAGCCTTTCTACATTGAACGATATGGCCAAGGCATCAGGCTTGATCAACAGCCAGGTGATCAGCCGGTTCGGACAACACGGAACTGTGATGTTTTCGCGCGATGTCCCGGAATTCACGGATTGATTCTGGCGATCATGGAAGTCCGATGCGTTTCGCTTTCCGGGCCGGTTAAAGAATGCTTGCAAATGCAAGCCTGGCGATAGATGATTCATCCTGTCAGCCAAAATATTCTGCTGGAATATCTCACTCGATGCCTTCCGGCGGCGCCATGTCAACAGTAACCATGCACACGTTTTTTTCCATCACTTTCCGCATCTGCTTCATATTCGGCCTGTTCGTTTTGGCTATACCCATGATTGCGCATGCCAGCTTGCCGCAGGCTTCCAGTGTGCCCGGCGGCGTGGCGGTCGTTCCGCTCGGCAGCATTTCGGCCGGGGCCGATACGCCGCAGGCATGGTTGGGCGAGCAGCCGGTTCTGGTCACATCCGATCAGGGGCAATGGTATGCCGTGGTCGGTCTGTCGCTTGATATGAAGCCAGGTGTGCATCAACTGCGCGTTCAAATCGGTGGCGAAACGAAAGAGCTGGATTTCGTGGTCAACGAAAAAGAATATCCGGAACAGCGCATCACGATCAAGGACAAGAGCAAGGTGCAGCTATCGCCAGAAGACGAAGCCCGTGCAGTGAGCGAGATTGCCGTTATTTTGGATCTGAAACACTATTGGCGCGATGCGCAGGATAACGATCTGGCGTTTGTGCTTCCCGCTGAAGGGCGCCTCTCAAGTCACTTCGGTCTTCGTCGCTTCTTCAACGGGGAGCCGCGCTCGCCGCATGCAGGTCTCGATATGGCTGTAGCGCGCGGCACGCCGGTCAAGGCGAGCGCGCAAGGCCGGGTGCTTGCGGTCGATGATTATTTTTTCAACGGCAAGACGATCTTTGTCGACCATGGCAACGGACTGATCACGATGTACTGCCACCTTGACCGGACCGACGTGCGAGCTGGCGATTCTGTCGGCAAGGGCCAGCAAATCGGACTTTCCGGGAAGACAGGACGCGCCACCGGCCCGCACCTTCACTGGAGCGTGATACTAAACGGAGCAATGGTCGATCCGGAGTTGTTCATCCCCGGAAATTTCCGGGCTCAATGATTGCATTTGCTGGTATGGCTTGTAAGCGTGCGTTTTCATCGCTGGCAGTTTGCTAATTTGAAGACCAGCAAGATCCGCCGCTTGATAATACCGAAATATTTTTTTGATCGACCCATCGGGAATACTAACTATGCGGTAATCATGACAAGCGAGATTGATATGAGAATTTCAAAATTCGTAATTGCAGCAGCATTGCTGACACTTTCAACCATGGCGAAAGCCGAATCTGTCAACATCGAAAAATTGCCCGGTATCAGTGGTTTTGCAATACACCCCAGCCAGAGAGGACAATATTTCGCCGCAACCAGCGGAGGGATTTTTGTCAGCAAAGATAACGGGGTGACATGGTCGGATTCCGGCAAGTTCCAATTGCCGGCAACGATGGTGTCTGAAAGCGCCGACGGAATACTCTATGCTTTTGTTGTCAGCAGGGGCCTGCTCCGTTTTGACGACAAGAAAAATCAATGGCACTCGGTCAACAACAAATTCGGCGCCCAGGTTTTGACACAATTGTTGACTGACCCCAGCAGGGCAAATCGCTTGGTTGCGCTCAACCAGTTCGGAAAACTGGTTGTGTCGGAGAATTCCGGCAAGGACTGGCACCGTATGCAGGGAACCTATAAGGCCAAAACCGGAAGCGAGAAACGCGGGCAATCTCTCTATATCAAGAATTGCCAAAGCTGCCATGGAATAGACGGCGTTGGTGAGACCTATACCATCAAGGCATTGACGGACAAGAATTATCTCCGGGCACCTGCAATGGATGACTCCGAACATGCATGGCACCATACCGATGAAGCACTGGTACAAACCATACTGGATGGATCCCCTCGGGAACCGCGCATGCAAGCCTGGAAGAAATCGGGCATGACAGAGGAAAATGCCAAGGATCTGGTCGCTTACATCAAAAGCCTCTGGACCCAAAGGGAATTGGATTGTCAGGGGCCAAAGCACATGCAATGCATGCAGTAGATGCACCAGCGAATTGTTGGATCATCGGCGTCTCGATTGAAGCCAAACCAATCCTGAAGCCGGGATTAACGGATTTAAAAGCACATTCTGGTGCGATCAAACGGTTCAGGCTTGTTTATGGATACCGAACCGGCAGTCATGTTGAGTTCTTGCGATGGATATTTCTACACACCTGTTACTGGAAACTGTTTATTAGCATGACCTTGAATAGGGCAGGGTAATATCTTTATGATGTTCAACATGTCGACAATATTTTTCAATCCTTTGCCAATGTTACTTTTCATCAGAAAATATGCTGCAGTAAGTATTGCCATTTGGCTGCCGTTATTCAGCGGCAACGCGCTGGCTGCTTCCGTCATGATGCAGATGGAGAATGGCGACTGCCATCCGGTAGCGGCACAACCGGGCACACGCCTTGCATGATATTGCCTTTAATCATCACGCTTCCCCACACGACGACCAGTATTCATGAGCCGGCCTCCCGATCCGGGAAATCGAAGTTATAGTGAATTGCGATGCAAAGGGCGTCCTGTACCTGCTGTTGGGTCAAACCTTCAATGCCAATACGCACCCCTTCATCCCCGACTGTAATCACAATCGCACCATTATCGCCATAACTTGTTGCTATCGACCTGGCTATTTCCCTGTGCGTAAGCAGTCCGGTTGTCGAAACTGCATTGGGCAGATTTTCAAGCCCCGCT